>NZ_CAOLGM010000047.1:0-32152 GCF_948475835.1 uncultured Escherichia sp.
GCCACATATACCCACTTCCCTGAATATATCGACCTGCGCCTTCGTAATTACCGCTCACGTTATGGCGCTATCAGTAATGACTGAGGAATTTACCATGAGAGGACTTGCATACAATCCCGGCATTCTTCCGGCAGAAATGATTATTCGCCAACGCGTAAAGCCAATGCCATCGATAGAGGAATTGCTTAAGATAAATTCTTTTCCATCAGTGAATCAAAACAAATATCTGAATGCGATGTTACGGAGTGGGGAAAAATGAAACAAATGTCACTAATTGAGATGGATGGATTTCTGAAAGGTAAATGCATCCCACGAGATTTAAAGGTTAACGAAACAAACGCTGAATATCTGGTGCGTAAATTTGCTGAAGCGGAGGCCAAAATTTCAGCTCTGTCCGAAGACCAACAGAAAGCGATTGAGTCAATTAAGCAGGCTGATTCGGCTGTTAAGTTGGCACACGAGAAGTTTTCGGCGCTGGCAGCGGAGAATGCAAAGCTGAAGAAGTTCTGCAAAGACGCTGCATTCGATGCCGATTACGAAGCAGAGCTAGGTATGGAGAGAGGTGGATTCAGTGATGCGCTTAACGAAATCAAACCCCCAGTCACCGATGCTTTCCTGGCTGAAATTCGTGCGGAGGCTCGCAACGAGGGGATTAACTATACCGCAAGCCGTCTTGCTGCTGCTTTCAACCACGGATTTATCAATAAGTCTTTACGTGAAGTTTTCGACGTTACGCGCATGATTCTGTCAGCGAAAGAAGAGTTGGCTAATGAATCGCACCCGATTGATGGCCTGTCCGGTGAATATGCGGAGAAATCCCTTGAAGAATGGGCGGAACAGATTCGCAAAGGAGCTGACAAGTGAAGAAGATGATTTTTGTGGCGGCATTGCTGACCATTACCCAACAGGCGCAGGCTTCAGCAGTTATTGTGGCATCTACCGCCGCGACCACGGCTGCTGTAGCTGCTGCGAACTCTGCGAATATCGCAAACCAACAGTCACAGCGTGCTGCCAATGCATCAGCCAGTGTTCACCCAATCGCCATTAAGGCCAGCAAGAAAAATATAGGTTTCATAACATGCGGCAAACGTTCTGACGAGGCTGTAGGTTCGCTTGGATGTACGGTATATGGGGATAGTGAGAGTAGAGAAATTCCATGGAAAACGTGGCCCGGATACGTTCTCGGCTCGAAGCTTCCTGCCAGCTATGAAGTAAACGCCGTATCGTTTGATCACTATAACGGTGTGGCAACTGTCTATTTTGCATATTGAGGCTCCGCATGAAATTCTCCAAATTTTCTGAGTTGGTGAATCGTATTTTGTCCAATAACCACAGCCATCGTCGCGATATGGATGTAACGATCGTTGTTCATTCGCCTGGCAGCGTTGGTTCAACACCTTCAATTGAGGTTCAGTCAATTCACGCTGGTTTTGATTGGGATTCCGGGAAAGTGCTGATTTTCCCAGCACAGCCACTGACTACGCTAACACCAGAACAGATTACTGATATTACTGATAGTGTGCGCAAAGGTCAGTCCTGGCACGCATATCAGGAATACAAGAAGCATAAAGAGCAGTTGGAAAAATTATCGATTGAACTTGATACCGCAAAACAGCGCATTGCAGAGCTGGAGGGTAATCGCGCGGCGCTGGCGGCGGAGAATGCGGGAATAAAGTCTGCAATTCCAGAACCACGGGATATTGAGGATGACAATGACAATATGGATGACGTATCTCTCGCGGAAGACTTCGGGTTCAATCATGCAGTAGAACGGATGAGGAGACGGATTCCTGAAACTCCGGCAACAGATGCTTTCCTGGCTGAAGTACGGGCGCAGGGCGTGGAGATGGCTATGGAGCATATGCAGTCGAGCGGTTCGTTAACATTTGGAGATTGCTACATATCACTTAACGAGTTCGCCGCAGAGCTTCGCAAAGGAGGCAACCAGTGAGCAAGATTGACTATCAGGCACTGCGTGAGTTAGCAAAACAGGCAACACAGGGCGAATGGGTCGCATTTATTTCGCCGGGTACTGGTACGTATGCGGTGCATACGCCAGGTGATAAACGATGCGAAGATGTTATCAAATGGCCTGGGTTTGATGGACAGAAAAAAGCTGCTGCTAATGCTCGTTATATCGCAGCTTTCAACCCTGAAGTAGTGCAGGCGCTGCTGGATGAACGGGAAAGAAACCAGCAATACATAAAACGCCGCGATCAGGAGAACGAGGATATTGCGCTAACGGTAGGGAAGCTGCGCGTTGAGCTTGAAGGCAAAGACAAGCTGATTGCAGAGCTTAGAAAACAATGCGCTGAATGGGAGCGAAAAGCATTAAGCAACTTTGAAGAGTGTGCTGCGATGGCTGAACGTATCGAAGAGTTGCAGACAAAATCTGCACCAGATTCGTTTGGCATCATCGGTGAAAATATTCGAACACAGGATAATCGAATAACGTCAGACCCTATGTTTTGTGTGTATCAAAAGCGCGAAATCGTTGTTGATGCTGATTATGACTATGACCGGATTGTCTGGGTTGATGAAGATGGCAATGAAGCCAATAAACGCCAAAGTCGTCGTCTCGAACTACTTCACGAAAACTTTCGAGAGCCACCAGAAAAGTGGCGGCGCGTTGCTGTGAAAGATATTGATGAATTCGTTACCTGCTGTTTCACCGAACAGGGTTGTAAAGATTACCTGGCAGTCAATGGTCACAATCTTCGCTTGCCATTTATATATGTAAAAAGTGGTTTCAGGAACGCTGAATATATCGGCATAAGAAACTGGCTTGCTGGCATTCGCATCAAAGGAGAGTGAGAGTGCAGATTTCACCGGTTACTCTTCGTGTTGCGAAGGCGTTTATATCCAGACATCACCGACACAATAAACCCCCGGTGGGGCATAAATTCAGCATTGGTCTGAGAAATGATGCCGGAGAATTGATAGGTGTGGCGACAGCCGGTAGACCTGTTGCACGACATTTGGACGATGGATTAACGCTTGAAGTAAATCGCACATGTACCACAGGAGAACGCAACGCTAACAGCGCGCTTTATGGTGCTGTCTGGCGGGCAGCAAAGGCTATGGGTTATCAACGTTGTATTACGTACACCCAGGCAGATGAATCAGGAGCATCTCTCCGCGCAGCTGGTTTTGTTCGTGTGAAAGAGCTTCCTCCAAGAAAAAGCTGGGCGGAATCAAGCGTCGCCCTGCGGAGTAAACGCGATCCGGTCGGAAACGGTGGTGTTCCTCGTGTGCTCTGGGAAATCAGGAGAATGAGTACCACTGGCATTCGCATCAAAGGAGAGTGAGATGAACGGACAAATATCAATTGTTCGACCAGGAGCATGTGACGATCGCGAGATACGAATGATTATTCGTCTGGAGATGGGGAAAACAATAACTGCTCTCATTACTCCTGAAAATCTCGCATTAGCATTAACAGGAAAGTCAGACCTGCCAGTAGAGCTAAAGCTGCGAAATGTTGAGATTAAGGTGAAATAGCTATGACCACTATTACCAAAGAGCGACTGCTGACAATCAAGCAGTGGCGCGAAACATACGGACCTGGTAGCAACGTTGTACTGCCAGCAGAAGAAGCGGAAGAACTGGCACGAATTGCTCTGGCAGCGCTGGAAGTCGAGCCGATAGGTTTCCGTTGCAGGCGCAATGATAACCTTGGTGATTGGAGTTACGTATATCATCGAGAGCCAGATGATTTTGAGCGCAAACATTTAGTGATAGAGGGCATTTACGCCGCCCCTCCAGCGCCAGTAGTACCGGAAGAAAAACCAATGCCTAATCCTCTTAGCATGTACGCGGTTGATGCTGTTGCCGCTATTGCAGAGGTGAGAGGCTGGAACGCCTGCCGCGCCGCCATGCTTCAGTCCGGAAACTTTCGGGAAAACAAGAATTCGTCAACCAATAATTTTCGGGAAATCGCGGAAACGTCAACCAACTATCCGGTAATTCCTAGTGAGGTGTTGTCCGCAATCCTGAAGGTTGCCAAGATTCGTGCCGATTTCGATGATTTTGACGGTGACAGGCGAGGTATCGGTGATTGTCTGGATGAGGCTGAGCAAGAGCTTATCGTTACCATTAACAAATATGCCAGTCAGTTGGCAGCAGAACCGATAGCGACTAATGACGTTCGAGAGCAAACAGCCGTTCCGCCAGTTCCTGTAATACAGGCTGATGTCGCGCAGGCAATTGAAAAACTCAAACGGAAATTAGTGGAATGCAATCGCTATAACTACTGCGCAGATGCAGTTAAGGGCGTTGAGTATGCCTGCCACGCTGCCATGCTTCAGGGTAGCCAACCTGTAAGCCAAACTTACAAGTTTCCAGTTAATACACCTTGCCAGGATGCGCCAGCTCATATCTGGCTGCAAACAGCTGGAGTATGGCCAGAAGATGGCGAGTTAAGCGAATTAACGTGGTGCAGCCACAATCAGCACCATGATGACACGCTATATGTTCGAGCTGACTTGGTAAATGGCAATTCTCCGGTAATTCCGGATGGTTGGATAAGCTGTAGTGAGCGGATGCCAGATGATGGTCAGCACGTAATTATTTTATGTGATGGCGCATTCGTTCTTTATGCGCAATATCGAGACGGAGAGTTTTTCGATATTGTCCGCAATGGTGATGAATTTTTCGAAACACAGAGTCGCAATGTAACCGACTGGATGCCGCTGCCAGAACCGCCGGAGCAGGATGGTGAATGATGCCGCCAGTTAAAGTTGTGATTATCACTTTGGTGATGATAGTGATTGCGAGAATCATGTCTGGTGAAATTGGGTGGATATGGTAATGACCATGGCAGCAGCAGATCGCAACTAACAATCCTCGCACTCGCGGGGATTTCTTTTATCTGAACTCGCTACGGCGGTTTTTTATGGAGATGATAAATGCACTTCCGAGTCACAGGTGAATGGAATGGAGAGCCATTCGACAGAGTTATCGAAGCAGAGGACATCAATGACTGCTATGACCACTGGATGATATGGGCGCAGATAGCACATGCAGACATAACCAATATTCGAATTGAAGAACTGAAAGAACACCAAGCCGCCTGATGGCGGTTTTTTCTTGCGTGTAATTGCGGAGACTTTGCGATGTACTTGACACTTCAGGAGTGGAACGCTCGCCAGCGACGCCCAAGAAGCCTTGAAACAGTTCGTCGATGGGTGCGCGAATGCAGGATATTCCCTCCTCCGGTTAAGGATGGAAGAGAATATCTGTTCCACGAATCAGCGGTAAAGGTTGACTTAAATCGACCAGTAACAGGTAGCCTTTTGAAGAGGATCAGAAATGGGAAGAAGGCGAAGTCATGAGCGCCGGGATTTACCCCCTAACCTTTATATAAGAAACAATGGATATTACTGCTACAGGGACCCAAGGACGGGTAAAGAGTTTGGATTAGGCCGAGACAGGCGAATCGCAATCACTGAAGCTATACAGGCCAACATTGAGTTATTTTCAGGACACAAACACAAGCCTCTGACAGCGAGAATCAACAGTGATAATTCCGTTACGTTACATTCATGGCTTGATCGCTACGAAAAAATCCTGGCCAGCAGAGGAATCAAGCAGAAGACACTCATAAATTACATGAGCAAAATTAAAGCAATAAGGAGGGGTCTGCCTGATGCTCCACTTGAAGACATCACCACAAAAGAAATTGCGGCAATGCTCAATGGATACATAGACGAGGGCAAGGCGGCATCAGCCAAGTTAATCAGATCAACACTGAGCGATGCATTCCGAGAGGCAATAGCTGAAGGCCATATAACAACAAACCCGGTCGCTGCCACTCGCGCAGCAAAATCAGAGGTAAGGAGATCAAGACTTACGGCTGACGAATACCTGAAAATTTATCAAGCAGCAGAATCATCACCATGTTGGCTTAGACTTGCAATGGAACTGGCTGTTGTTACCGGGCAGCGAGTTGGTGATTTATGCGAAATGAAGTGGTCTGATATCGTAGATGGATATCTTTATGTCGAGCAAAGCAAAACAGGCGTAAAAATTGCCATCCCAACAGCATTGCATGTTGATGCTCTCGGGATATCAATGAAGGAAACACTTGATAAATGCAAAGAGATTCTTGGCGGAGAAACCATAATTGCATCTACTCGTCGCGAACCGCTTTCATCCGGCACAGTATCAAGGTATTTTATGCGCGCACGAAAAGCATCAGGTCTTTCCTTCGAAGGGGATCCGCCTACCTTTCACGAGTTGCGCAGTTTGTCTGCAAGACTCTATGAGAAGCAGATAAGCGATAAGTTTGCTCAACATCTTCTCGGGCATAAGTCGGACACCATGGCATCACAGTATCGTGATGACAGAGGCAGGGAGTGGGACAAAATTGAAATCAAATAATGATTTTATTTTGACTGATAGTGACCTGTTCGTTGCAACAAATTGATAAGCAATGCTTTTTTATAATGCCAACTTAGTATAAAAAAGCAGGCTTCAACGGATTCATTTTTCTATTTCATAGCCCGGAGCAACCTGTGAACACATTTTCAGTTTCCCGTCTGGCGCTGGCATTGGCTTTTGGCGTGACGCTGACCGCCTGTAGCTCAACCCCGCCCGATCAACGTCCTTCTGATCAAACCGCGCCTGGTACCTCTTCTCGCCCGATTCTGTCGGCAAAAGAAGCGCAGAATTTCGATGCTCAACACTATTTTGCATCCCTGACACCAGGTGCTGCAGCGTGGAATCCTTCCCCGATTACCCTGCCTGCGCAACCTGACTTTGTTGTCGGCCCAGCGGGCACTCAAGGTGTAACGCATACCACGATTCAGGCGGCGGTAGATGCGGCAATTATCAAGCGTACCAACAAGCGCCAGTATATTGCCGTGATGCCTGGTGAGTATCAGGGAACGGTATATGTCCCTGCCGCTCCGGGTGGAATTACTCTGTACGGTACAGGTGAAAAACCGATTGATGTGAAGATTGGGCTTTCCCTTGATGGTGGCATGAGCCCTGCCGACTGGCGTCACGACGTCAACCCGCGCGGCAAATATATGCCAGGTAAACCAGCGTGGTATATGTACGATAGCTGCCAGAGCAAACGCAGCGACAGTATCGGTGTTCTCTGCTCTGCGGTCTTCTGGTCACAAAACAATGGCCTGCAACTGCAAAATCTGACCATCGAAAACACGCTGGGCGATAGCGTAGATGCAGGTAACCATCCGGCGGTGGCACTGCGTACTGATGGTGACCAGGTACAGATTAACAACGTTAACATTCTCGGTCGTCAGAACACCTTCTTTGTCACCAACAGCGGTGTGCAGAACCGTCTGGAAACCAACCGTCAGCCGCGTACGCTGGTGACCAACAGCTACATTGAAGGGGATGTGGATATCGTTTCTGGTCGCGGCGCAGTGGTGTTCGATAACACCGAATTCCGCGTGGTGAACTCACGTACTCAGCAAGAAGCGTATGTGTTTGCACCGGCTACGCTGTCCAACATTTACTACGGTTTCCTCGCCGTAAACAGCCGTTTCAATGCTTTCGGTGATGGTGTGGCGCAACTGGGCCGCTCGCTGGATGTTGATGCCAATACCAACGGTCAGGTGGTGATCCGTGATAGCGCCATCAACGAAGGTTTTAACACGGCTAAACCGTGGGCCGATGCGGTGATCTCTAATCGTCCGTTTGCGGGTAATACCGGCAGCGTAGATGATAACGACGAAATACAGCGCAATCTGAATGACACTAACTACAACCGCATGTGGGAATACAATAACCGCGGCGTGGGTAGTAAAGTGGTTGCAGAGGCGAAGAAGTAAGAGCAATTAACTATTTGCCGGATGCGGCGTAAACGCCTTATCCGGCCTACGGTTCGATGCGATTTGTAGGTCGGATAAGATGCGCAAGCATCGCATCCGACAATAAGTGCCGGATGCTGCGAAAATGCCTTATCTGGCCTACAGATTCGATGCGATTCGTAGGTCGGATAAGATGCGCAAGCATCGCATCCGACAATAAGTGCCGAATGCGACCTACATTCACATGGCGCTTTTTACATCTGACGGTTTTTATTGAAGTTAATCAAACTACCCGCCTTGATAATCTCGCGCTCTTCAGCAGTCAGACTTTCCATATAGAGCGTAATTTCCGTTACCGGCGCATCTTCATGGATCACATAACCTTTAAACGTCGTACCCGGATTATCCAGCGCCGCTTTAATGCCAGGGATGTAAATGTAATCCCCCACTTCAAAGGTTGGCACTTCCGCCATCTGCAGCGGTAACATCCCCCAGTTGATGACGTTAGAACGGTAGCGTTTAGTCGCGTACTCTTCGGCAATATTCGCCAGACCGCCAATCACACGCTGGCAGCTCGCCGCCTGTTCACGCGCAGAACCATCGCCTGGTTTCACCGCATATACCATGCTGCCAATTTCAGTTTGCAGCGGATCAATATGCTCCTGACCAGCAATCTGCTTAATGCGCGCAAACACCTCTGTCAGCTCGCTGACATTCCCCGCCAGACGCTGATTTTCCAGCTCAGCAGTCGCTTTACTTCTGCCAACATAACCGGGATCGCGGCGTGACAGGGTAAACTCCGCCAGACCAATCGGATTTGAACGATAAGAAGAGGTTTCACCGGAAGGAATCAGTTCGTCGGTGGTGGTCACTTCGTCGAGGATCTTCGAGCACACTTTCAGGACGATATTGTCAGTCAGCGCACCCAATTCCGGCCAGTCTTTAATGTTCGGTCCGTAAATCAGCGGTTGCTGAGTTGCCCCTTTCACAAAGCCCTGATAAACACGGTTTTTATACGGCGTTACATCGAAGGCGTACTCCGGCACGTTGTCCCAGCAATCAAGTTCGCTGGCAGAGGTTAAATAGCCACCGTTTGCCGCAGTCGCAGCGATAGAACGAGCGTCCATCAACGCCACCGCTGACATCTGCCCATTAGCTGGCTTAGAGCCTTCGCGGTTCGGGAAGTTACGCGTGGTGTGGCGAATACTCAAACCGTTGTTGATTGGCGTATCGCCCGCGCCAAAGCATGGGCCGCAGAACGCGGTTCTGATGATTGCCCCTGCGCCAATCAAATCTGCTACCACACCTTTTTTGGCGAGATCCATAAACACCGGCTGTGATGACGGGTAAACTGCCAGCGAGAAGGTGTCATTGCCACAGGATTGACCGCGCAGTGCATTCGCCGCCGCGATGACGTTTTCGTAGTTACCGCCAGAACAGCCCGCGATAATCCCCTGCTGCACTTTCAGGCGACCATTTTCCACTTTATCCAGCAGCGAGAGTTTGGCTTTACCGTGCGCCACGCGTTCGGACTCAATTTCAATCTCACGCAGAATGTCGGTCAGGTTCTGGTTCAGTGTGTCGATTTCATACACGTTGCTCGGGTGGAACGGCAGCGCAATCATTGGTTTGATGGCGCTTAAATCAACGCTGATGCAGCCATCGTAGTACGCCATCGGTTGAGGGTTAAGCTGGCAGTAATCCTGGCCGCGACCGTGCAGCGCCAGCCAGTTATGCACTTCTTCATCAGTTTGCCAGACGGAGCTTAAACAGGTGGTTTCCGTGGTCATCACGTCAACGCTGTTACGGAAATCGGTAGAGAGCGCGCTAACGCCCGGTCCAACGAACTCCATGACTTTGTTTTTGACGTAACCGTTTTTGAACACCGCGCCAATGATAGCCAGCGCCACATCCTGTGGCCCCACATACGGCGCAGGTTTTCCGGTCAGATGCACCGCAACCACGCCCGGATAGTCGATATCCCAGGTGTCATTAAGCAGCTGTTTTACCAACTCACCGCCACCCTCACCGACTGCCATTGTCCCTAATGCACCGTAACGGGTGTGGCTGTCTGACCCGAGGATCATTTTGCCGCCGCCTGCCATCATCTCACGCATATATTGATGGATGACCGCAATGTGCGGAGGCACAAAAATACCGCCATAACGCTGGGCCGCCGATAAACCAAAAACATGGTCATCACCGTTAATGGTGCCGCCGACGGCGCAGAGTGAGTTATGGCAGTTGGTCAGCACATACGGCAGCGGGAAACGTTCCATTCCGGACGCTTTAGCGGTCTGTACAATACCAACAAAGGTAATATCGTGAGAGGCTAATGAATCAAACTTAATTTTAAGTTTATCCATATTTCCGGACGTATTATGAGAAGAGAGAATAGACCAGGCAATAGTGCCTTTTTTGGCTTCTTCTTTTTTAATTTCGCCGGTGAAATGTTCTTCGGCAATTATTTCGTTATTACTGGCGAGAAACACGCCTTTTTCAGATAACTTGATCATCAAATGCTCCAGATATCTGCGCACCGTGAAGTGCGCAGAAAGATAATAAATGGATATACTCTAAATAATTCGAGTTGCAGGAAGGCGACAAGTGAGTGAATCCCCAGGAGCTTACATAAGTAAGTGACTGGGGTGAGCGAACGCAAACGCAGCACATGCAACTTGAAGTATGACGAGTATATTTACAGCATGTTCCAGCCGATCAGCATATTCCACCACCACACGCCGAGGGTGATATGCACCAGGAAGGTTAATATCGTCAGTACCGCACCGACCAACCACCAGGATTTAATATCGTTGTAACCCACGCCAAAGATGACCGGACCTGCCGCGCCGCCATAGTGAGTAACCATGCCGCCATAGGAGTTGGAGAACAACAGTGCCAGCGCGGTTAACATTAACGGTGCGCCGGAGACGTTCGCCAGCATGGCAAATACCGGTAACATAGCAACGATATAGGCACTACCGGAAGCGAAGAAATAACGCACGATAATGCTGAGGAAAATAATAACGAAGAAAGCAACGTTACCGTGACCATCAAATGCCAGGTTATTTTTAAAGACTTCAGCTAACCATTCGAAGAATTTAACTTTCGATAATAAGGAGCTTAATCCGATAATACCGCCGTACCAGATTAAGGTATTCCAGCCGCCTTTATTTTTAACCACGTCTTCCCAGGTAACGATACCCAGCAGCAGCATGGTCGCCATAACAACGATTGCCACGGTGGATTCATCAACCCCCAGAGACTTACTGAAAATCCAGCCCAGCAGCGCCAGCACAAAGACACCGAGCAGCATTTTTTCGCGGATTTTCATCGGTCCCAGTTCGGCAAGGCCCGCTTTAGCGATGGTTTTATTATCCACCTTCTTAATTTCTGGCGGATACATGGTATAAATCACCAGTGGGGTGACCAGCAGCATAATGATGCCCGGCAATCCGGCGGCCAGTGCCCATCCACCCCAGCTAATTTGCAGGTGCAGAATGTCGTTGATCATTTTCAGCGCCAGAATGTTCCCCGCCATTGCGGTAAAGAACATATAGCTGGTGGTTTTGGTGACCATGTAAATGGACATCATCAGGTAATGTCCGACACGACGCGGACTTTTTTCCGGTTCGGACCCCAAAGCCACCGCCACGCTGTTGATGATCGGTAACACAATGCCGCCCGCACGCGCGGTGTTAGACGGTGTTGCCGGAGCCAGTACCAGATCGAGGAATACCGTAACGTAACCCAGACCCAGCGTGGTGTTACCGATTTTACCAATCAGCAGATAGGCAATACGTTTACCTAAACCGGTGGTCACAAATGCGGCGCTTAAGGTAAACGCCGAGAACACCAGCCAGGTAGTACCTGAAGAGTAACCGCTTAATACGGCGGTGGTCTTAAACGCACCGTCGGATAAGTTACCGACCACCACCATGGAGGCAGCAACGGCAATTAACAGTACGACAGGTTCCGGGAAAGGCTTGATAACCAGCCCCACAATGGCCGCCAGGTAAATACCAAAAAGCACCCACGCCAGTTCGCTTAATCCTGCCGGAGCTGGCATAAAACCAATAATACATGGGATCGCTAATATCAGAATTAGCTTCCATAACGATTTCTTATTCATTTAAAATCCTGTTCTTTCTGTATGACTCATACAGAAGTCCTTTATTGATTGTCCTTATCCTGACAACGAATTTTTTCAGGGAAGATAAACTTCACCGGAAAATATTTTTCTGGTCGTCCGAATAACAGATGCGCGTAACGTCGTGGCATCCTGACCTTCATTACTTAAATGAACGTCGAGCGCACCACTGGGGTGTTCAATATTGATATTGCCGTATCCTACAGAAGGGACGATTTGTCGGGTGACGGTGCCTTCCAATGCACAACTACTGGAAATAGCAATAGCACCGGTTATCGCCAGCGCGCGATGGCAAGAATGCGGCATAAAATAACGCACATTAATTGCCCCGCCTTTCTGCGCTGGAGAAATAAGCACAGGTTTAGGGATAACCATATTACTGACATCACCTAAGCCCATTGCTTTACCCGCTTGTAGACGGATAGATTCAATGCGGGCTAATAATGCTTTGTCGGCATCCAGTTCCGCCGGTAATTCATAACCTGTTTTTCCCAGATATTCAGCCGGAATAATGACGACTGGCATCGCCATATCGATACAGGTCACCGGGACATCGTCAAAATAATCAATCTGATTATCAGTCGGGAAAACTTTTCCGGTTTTGGTTCCAGCGGCATTCAGGAAAGTGAGCGCAACCGGTGCGGCAGTACCCGGTACGCCGTCAATTCTGGCACTACCCTCGTACTCGACAACACCATTTGGCGTTTGCACATCAGCTTCGATGAACGTACCAGTATTGACGTTGCGGATACGTACGCGGGTAACTGGTGAAGTCGCTGCAATCAAACCATTTTCAATGGCGAATGCCCCAACACCAGACAGCATATTGCCACAATTAGGCGTGGTATCGACACGTTGCTCATGGACAATAACTTGAGCAAACAGATAATCGACATCAGCACGCGGATCGCTGGAACGGCTAATAATGGCGACTTTACTGGTCAGCGGATTACCGCCGCCAATACCGTCAATTTCCAGATCGTTACCGGAACCCATAATTGCCATCAATATTTTATCGCGCTGCGTTTGATCTTCGGGTAAATGTTCCGCTAACAAGAACGCGCCCCTCGAGGTTCCACCTCGCATCATCACGCAGGGTATTTTTTTCATAATAATGCCCTCAATTTAAAAACATAACTTATTGCGATATGGTTACATTAAGGGCAAAGCATCTCTAATGACTTTAGCTCAACGATTAATAACATTTTTTCATTAATTTAAGTTGGCTAAATGCAGTTAAAATTTTTAACGGCCAGCCACCCAAAATCGTCGCTTCCATTTTCCGGAGTAATAATGAAGCATGAATTATCAAGTATGAAGGCATTTGTCATACTGGCAGAGTCCAGTTCATTTAACAATGCCGCTAAATTACTCAATATTACGCAACCTGCATTAACGCGAAGAATAAAAAAGATGGAGGAAGATTTACATATTCAACTATTTGAGCGTACAACTCGCAAGGTTACGTCAACAAAAGCAGGAAAAAGGTTGCTCCCGGAGGCGCGGGAATTAATAAAGAAATTCGATGAAACGCTTTTTAATATTCGTGATATGAATGCTTATCATCGTGGTATGGTGACGTTAGCGTGTATTCCGACCGCAGTATTTTATTTTTTACCGCTGGCAATCGGTAAATTTAATGAGCTGTATCCCAATATTAAAGTGCGGATTCTGGAACAAGGCACGAATAATTGCATGGAATCGGTGCTGTGTAACGAATCAGACTTTGGCATAAACATGAACAACGTCACAAATTCATCCATTGATTTTACCCCACTGGTCAACGAGCCATTCGTGCTGGCCTGTCGGCGTGACCATCCATTGGCCAAAAAGCAGCTTGTAGAATGGCAGGAGTTAGTGGGTTACAAAATGATTGGCGTACGTTCCTCCAGCGGCAACCGATTGTTGATAGAACAACAGCTAGCCGACAAGCCCTGGAAGCTGGACTGGTTTTACGAAGTGCGTCATCTTTCGACGTCATTAGGACTAGTGGAGGCAGGACTGGGGATTTCGGCGCTTCCTGGTCTGGCAATGCCCCATGCGCCCTATTCTTCGATTATTGGTATCCCACTGGTGGAACCCGTTATACGTCGGACATTGGGGATTATTCGCCGCAAAGATGCCGTGCTTTCTCCGGCAGCAGAACGCTTTTTTGCCTTGCTGATTAATTTGTGGACTGACGATAAAGACAATTTGTGGACCAATATCGTCGAACGCCAGAGACATGCGTTACAGGAGATAGGTTAATACACCGGCGCAGGAGAGACTGCGCCGGTTAAATCAGCGGTTAGTGTGCGTTAACCACCACCCACATTGGTCCCTGCCCGACCGCATAACGGCCTTTTTCATGCAGTAGTCCCTGCTCGCCAACAATTTCGTATACCGAGATGTGGTGAGATTTTTGCCCGGCGGCAATCAGATACTTGCCGCTGTGATCAACATTGAAGCCGCGCGGCTGGGTTTCCGTTGGCTGGAAGCCTTCTTTACTCAACACGCTGCCATCTTCCGAAACGCTGAAAACGGTAATCAGGCTGGCGGTACGGTCGCAGGCGTATAAATGGCGACCATCCGGGGTGATATGAATATCAGCCGCCCAACGGGTGTCGGAGAAGTTTTCCGGCATCATATCCAGTGTCTGGACACATTCGATATTACCGTGCGGATCTTTCAGTTCCCAGACATCCACTGAGCTGTTTAACTCATTGACGCAATACGCATATTGTTCGTTTGGATGGAATACCATATGACGCGGGCCGGCCCCTTCAACGGTGGTCACTTCCGCAGGGTCCTGCGCCACGAGATGACCATCATCGCTGACCGTAAACAGGCAAATGCGATCCTGCTTTAATGCCGGAACCCACAGCGTACGGTTGTCCGGTGAGATATTGGCGGAATGGCAACCGTCCAGCCCCTCGACCACATCGACGACGCCCACTGGCAGGCCATCTTCCAGACGCGTTACGCTCACGTTACCCGCATTGTAAGAACCTACAAAGACAAACTGCCCCTGGTGATCGGTGGAAATATGCGTCGGACTACCCGGCAGCGCAGACTCTGCGGCAAAGGTCAGTGCGCCATCGTCCGGGGCAATACGATACGCCAGGACGAGAAACTCAGGGCGAACACCAACATAGAGATAACGTTTGTCCGGGCTGACCACCATCGGCTGCACCTGCCCCGGCACATCGACAACCTGTGTCAGCGTCAGTGCGCCTTCATGATTCAGGTTCCAGACGTGAATTTGCTGGCTCTCAGGGCTGGCGATATAAACTGTTTGCTTCATGAATGCTCCTTTGCATTTAGCAACTGACTGTAACAGCTAAAATTAGTCGCTTTTGGCGGTGAATGCTGAATTAAAACGCAGAATTTTGTCCGATAGTGGTATCGGTGTACCATTCGCGCAGACGAAAATTCTTAACCTTAATCTGGAATACGCCATGACCACACGCGTGATTGCTCTCGACTTAGACGGCACCTTATTGACCCCGAAAAAGACCCTGCTTCCTTCATCGATAGAAGCCCTGGCCCGCGCTCGCGAAGCAGGCTATCAATTAATCATCGTCACAGGTCGCCATCACGTCGCTATTCATCCTTTTTATCAGGCGCTGGCGCTGGATACACCTGCTATTTGCTGTAATGGCACCTATTTGTATGATTATCATGCAAAAACCGTGCTGGAAGCGGACCCAATGCCCGTTAATAAAGCCCTGCAACTCATTGAGATGCTGAATGAACACCACATTCACGGTCTGATGTATGTCGATGATGCAATGGTCTATGAGCACCCGACCGGGCATGTCATTCGCACGTCTAACTGGGCGCAAACCCTGCCGCCGGAACAGCGTCCGACTTTCACACAAGTCGCTTCTCTGGCTGAAACGGCGCAACAAGTTAACGCCGTATGGAAGTTCGCCCTGACGCACGATGACCTGCCGCAATTGCAGCATTTTGGTAAGCATGTCGAACATGAACTGGGACTGGAGTGTGAATGGTCCTGGCACGATCAGGTTGATATTGCACGCGGCGGCAACAGCAAAGGTAAACGTTTGACGAAATGGGTTGAGGCGCAAGGTTGGTCGATGGAAAACGTCGTGGCATTCGGCGATAACTTTAATGATATCAGTATGCTGGAAGCCGCTGGTACAGGCGTGGCGATGGGCAACGCCGATGACGCGGTAAAAGCGCGCGCCAACATTGTGATTGGTGATAACACCACCGACAGCATTGCCCAGTTCATTTATAGCCACCTGATTTAATCAGGCGGTTATCGACACACTTTTAATTTGCGCGTACAGCCACAGGCCAGGTTTGATCGCCAGTTCATCCCTGGCCCACGGGCTGATACGCGCCCACAGCGTTTTACCGCCGACTTCCAGCTCCACTTCCACCTGGCCGTTGTCGTCATAACTATTAACAACTTTTGCCCGCAATACGTTACGAATGCTGGTTTGCTGCGGCGGTTGTAAAACCAGAGAAACATCGGAAGCCTGAATGCGGATACGTAGCGCAGCTTGCAGCGGTTCGTCCAGCTTATTGACCCACAAATGCTGATCGCCCAGCGCCAGCGCAGTCATCGCGTAATGCGGATGATGCTCAAGTACCGTCACTTTCAGAATGCTACTTTGTTGCTCTTTCGGCAGCCACGGATTCATCACGCTACTACCCCAGACTTCTTCCAGCGCGCCAAAGGCTTTCACCTGACCGTTTTCCAGTACCATCACTCTGTCTGCCAGATGGAGGATCTCATCCAGCGAATGGCTGACATACAACATCGGAATGTTGATTTCCCGCGTCAGACGTTGCAGATAAGGCAACAGTTCGCGTTTACGCGGAATATCCAGTGACGCCAGCGGTTCATCCAGCAACAGCAATTCCGGAGCCGTCAGCAAAGCCCGACCAATCGCCACGCGCTGTTTTTCGCCTCCGGACAGGCTGCCCGGTAAACGGTCAAGCAACGGTTCAATGCCTAAAAGCGCCACCAGCTTATCGAACTGATCGACCATGCTTTTCGCCATGCCGTAGCGCAAATTGCCACGCACTTTGTAATGCGGGAACAGCCGTGCATCCTGAAAAACATAGCCAACGCGACGTTTTTCTGGCGTCAGGCAGATACCTTTTTCGGCATCATTTAGTACCCGACCATTGAGGACAATCCTCCCTTTTTGCGGGCGCGTCAGTCCACTGATGGCGTTAATCAGCGAAGTTTTTCCGGCACCGGAGACGCCAAAGATAGCAGTGATGCCATTGGCGGGCAGCGTTTCATTAATAGTCAGGCAATGGTTGCCCAAGGTCTGGGAAAAATTCAGTTCCAGCATGATTAGCGCCCCGCCCGTTCACGGCTGATTCTGGCCAGCCATTCTGAAATCAACAGGGAGATCATCGCCAGCGCAATAGAAATAATGCACAGTCTCGCTGCGCCACTTTCCCCGCCGGGGGTCTGAATCAGGGTATACATGGCAGAAGGAATGGTTCGCGTTTCACCAGGAATGTTCGACACAAAGGTGATGGTTGCGCCAAATTCACCGAGAGAACGAGCAAAAGCCAGTACCGTACCAACAATAATTCCCGGTAAGGTCAGCGGTAACGTGATAGTAAAGAAAACGCGCCAGCGCCCGGCCCCCAGTGTTCTTGCGGCCTGTTCCAGTTTGACATCAACCCCTTCCAGCGCCAGACGAATTGCCCGCACCATTAGCGGAAACGACATGACGGCGGCAGCGAGAACCGCGCCGCGCCAGCTAAAGGCGAAGGTAATACCAAACCAGTCATACAGACGTTCACCGATAAATCCGCGCCGTCCCATCGAAACTAATAATAAGTAACCGACGACCACGGGCGGTAACACCAGCGGTAGATGCAGTACGCTGTCGAGCAAAGCTTTGCCCGGAAACGTGCAACGCACCAGTAACCAGGCAAAAAAGATCCCAAACGGCAGGCTAAACAGCACAGCCAGGGAAGAAACTTTCAGGCTTAATAAAACTGCCTGCCATTCTGGATCGGTCAGTATCATTACTTGGTTGTAAATCCGTAACGTTTAAAGATTTCCGCAGCCTGCGGTCCCTTCAGATAATCATAAAATGCTTTCACTGTCGCATTGTTATGCCCTTCCACAACAGCAACCGGATATTCCACTTTTTTATGTGAATCTTCCGGGAAGGTGGCAACCACTTTTACCCCTTTGCTGGCAACTGCGTCAGAACCGTAAACAATGCCCAACGGCGCTTCATTGCGTTCGACCAACGCCAGCGCGCCACGAACATCTTCCGCCGGAGCCAGTTTCGGGGAGAGCGTATCCCATGCGCCCAGTTTTTGCAGTGCTTCTTTTGCATAAATGCCAGCAGGGACATGTTCCGGATCGCCAACCGCGAGGCGACCGCCATTCAGCAGCGAAGTCCAGTTAGTTTTGCTGTCGATGATGAAATCTTTCTGCTCGCTGGCTTTCGGTGCTACAACGACCAGGCTATTGCCGAGCAGTGTCTGACGCGTAGCTGTATCGATCGCTTTTTTATCAACTGCATAATCCATCCATTTCTGATCGGCAGAAATAAACAGATCCGCAGGCGCACCCGCTTCAATCTGACGGGCGAGAGTAGATGACGAAGCGAAAGAAGAAACCACATCCACGCCTTTCTCTTTTTTATACTGCGTAGCAATGTCCTGCATTGCGTTAGTCAGTGATGCGGCGGCGAACACCGTGATTTTCCCTTCATCTGCCAGTGCATTGCCAGCAACAGCGAAAGAGAGTGCCGCCCCGGCAAACAAGTTCAACCATTTACGAGCCATTGGTAACCCCTTAATGTAACGTTATGTAGGCGACAATATAACGACTAACTCGGAATTTTCCCAGCAGTTATTACTAACCTTTGTGAGGTAGATAAGAAAAAATATCGGCAGGAAAAGCAGGAAGTTGAGAAAAAGAAAATGCCCGACTAAGCGGGCATTCAGGGAATCAATGATTTTGTCCGGGCTGGTCTTTTTTACCAACACCAGAAAAGATGTTGAATACTTCACCAAGACCGTAAATCAGACCCAGGATGATGGCCATCACGACAGGTACCATGATTACGGCGAATACCAGACTTTTTAATAACTCTAACATGGTCAACTCCAGATATAGTCATGAGACTATTCTAACCGCTAAGCACAGAAAAGCACTCCCCTTTTGTGCGGTCAGCTTTGCGTGGCGTTCGTTTTCCGTCACAATAAGACTTTTGCCAGGACATTGTTATGCAGGCCGAAATCCTTCTCACCCTTAAGCTCCAACAAAAATTATTCGCCGACCCGCGCCGCATTTCGCTACTAAAACACATTGCGCTTTCCGGTTCCATTAGCCAGGGAGCGAAAGATGCCGGTATCAGCTATAAAAGCGCCTGGGATGCCATTAACGAGATGAATCAGTTAAGTGAGCATATTCTGGTCGAGCGCGCAACAGGCGGTAAAGGTGGCGGCGGCGCAGTACTGACCCGCTATGGTCAGCGACTGATTCAGCTCTATGACTTACTGGCGCAAATCCAGCAAAAAGCCTTTGATGTGTTAAGTGACGATGACGCCCTGCCGCTGAACAGCCTGCTGGCCGCGATCTCACGTTTTTCACTGCAAACCAGCGCCCGTAACCAGTGGTTCGGCACCATCACCGCCCGCGATCATGATGACGTTCAACAGCATGTTGATGTCTTACTGGCTGACGGAAAAACACGCCTGAAAGTCGCAATTACCGCACAAAGCGGCGCACGTCTGGGGCTGGATGAAGGCAAAGAAGTGTTGATATTGCTAAAAGCGCCGTGGGTAGGCATTACTCAGGACGAAGCGGTCGCACAAAACGCCGACAACCAATTACCGGGTATTATTAGTCATATTGAGCGCGGCGCAGAGCAGTGCGAAGTATTAATGGCGCTACCCGACGGGCAAACACTGTGCGCCACAGTGCCGGTTAATGAAGCGACTTCTCTTCAGCAAGGACAGAATGTCACGGCCTACTTTAATGCCGACAGCGTGATTATCGCCACGCTATGCTAAGCGTGTTGACAATTTGTTATGAAACACGTATCCCTATCAGTAATCGCTGCACAAAATGGGATATAAAATGTCATCGTTGCAAATTTTGCAAGGCACGTTTCGTCTTAGCGACACAAAAACGCTGCAATTGCCTCAGCTAACGTTAAACGCGGGTGATAGTTGGGCGTTTGTCGGTTCGAATGGAAGTGGAAAGTCGGCGCTGGCCCGTGCGCTGGCGGGGGAACTTCCGCTTTTGAAAGGTGAACGGCAAAGCCAGTTTTCCCACATCACTCGTCTCTCCTTCGAGCAATTGCAAAAGCTCGTCAGCGACGAATGGCAGCGGAATAACACCGATATGCTCGGCCCTGGCGAAGATGACACCGGACGCACTACGGCTGAGATCATTCAGGATGAAGTTAAGGATGCACCGCGTTGCATGCAACTGGCGCAGCAGTTCGGTATTACCGCCCTCCTCGACCGACGCTTTAAATACCTTTCCACTGGCGAGACGCGAAAACCCTGCTGTGTCAGGCGCTGATGTCGGAGCCTGACTTGTTGATTCTTGATGAGCCGTTCGATGGCCTGGATGTTGCCTCACGTCAGCAGCTGGCTGAGCGACTCGCCTCGTTACATCAGTCCGGTATTACTCTGGTACTGGTGCTCAATCGCTTCGATGAGATCCCGGAATTTGTCCAGTTTGCTGGCGTGCTGGCGGATTGTACGTTAGCGGAAACGGGCGCTAAAGAGGAACTGCTCCAGCAAGCACTCGTCGCGCAACTGGCGCATAGCGAACAGCTTGAAGGTGTGCAACTGCCGGAGCCGGATGAACCTTCAGCACGTCACGCCTTACCCACCAACGAACCGCGCATTGTGCTGAATAATGGCGTGGTTTCTTATAACGATCGCCCCATTCTTAATAACCTTAGCTGGCAGGTGAATCCTGGCGAGCACTGGCAAATTGTCGGGCCAAATGGTGCGGGAAAATCGACGTTATTAAGCCTGATTACTGGCGATCATCCGCAAGGTTACAGCAACGATTTGACGCTTTTCGGCCGACGTCGCGGCAGCGGCGAAACCATCTGGGATATCAAAAAGCATATCGGTTACGTCAGCAGTAGTTTGCATCTGGATTACCGGGTCAGCACTACCGTGCGTAATGTGATTCTTTCTGGCTATTTTGATTCGATTGGCATTTATCAGGCCGTTTCGGATCGCCAGCAAAAACTGGTGCAGCAGTGGCTGGATATTCTCGGCATTGATAAACGCACGGCTGACGTTCCGTTCCATAGTCTTTCCTGGGGACAGCAGCGTCTGGCGCTGATCGTCCGCGCGCTGGTGAAACATCCGACATTGCTTATTCTCGATGAACCACTACAGGGGCTTGATCCGCTCAATCGCCAACTTATCCGCCGTTTTGTTGATGTGCTGATTAGCGAAGGTGAAACGCAATTGTTGTTTGTTTCGCACCACGCTGAAGATGCGCCTGCCTGTATTACCCATCGTCTTGAGTTCGTGCCGGAAGGTGACCTTTATCGCTATGCGCTGACAAAAATAAACTGAGTTGGTAATGCTGACTGTGCCGGATGTGGCGTAAGCCCCCTCTCCGGCCTACAGTTCGACGCATGCAGGCATGAAACCGCGTCTTTTTTCAGATAAAAAGCGCAATCATTCATAAACCCTCTGTTTTATAATCACTTAATCGCGCATAAAAAACGGCTAAATTCTTGTGTAAACGATTCCACTAATTTATTCCATGTCACACTTTTCGCATCTTTGTTATGCTATGGTTATTTCATACCATAAGCCTAATGGAGCGAATTATGAGAGTTCTGGTTACCGGTGGTAGCGGTTACATTGGAAGTCATACCTGTGTGCAATTACTGCAAAACGGTCATGATGTCATCATTCTTGATAACCTCTGTAACAGTAAGCGCAGCGTACTGCCTGTTATCGAGCGTTTAGGCGGCAAACATCCAACGTTTGTTGAAGGCGATATTCGTAACGAAGCGTTGATGACCGAGATCCTGCACGATCACGCTATCGACACCGTGATCCACTTCGCCGGGCTGAAAGCCGTTGGCGAATCGGTACAAAAACCGCTGGAATATTACGACAACAATGTCAACGGCACTCTGCGCCTGATTAGCGCCATGCGCGCCGCTAACGTCAAAAACTTTATTTTTAGCTCCTCCGCCACCGTTTATGGCGATCAGCCCAAAATTCCATACGTTGAAAGCTTCCCGACCGGCACACCGCAAAGCCCTTATGGCAAAAGCAAATTGATGGTGGAACAGATCCTCACCGACCTGCAAAAAGCCCAGCCGGACTGGAGCATTGCCCTGCTGCGCTACTTCAACCCGGTTGGCGCGCATCCGTCGGGCGATATGGGTGAAGATCCGCAAGGCATTCCGAATAACCTGATGCCATACATCGCCCAGGTTGCTGTAGGCCGTCGCGACTCGCTGGCGATTTTTGGTAACGATTATCCGACCGAAGATGGTACTGGCGTACGCGATTACATCCACGTAATGGATCTGGCGGACGGTCACGTCGTGGCGATGGAAAAACTGGCGAACAAGCCAGGCGTACACATCTACAACCTCGGCGCTGGCGTAGGCAGCAGCGTGCTGGACGTGGTTAATGCCTTCAGCAAAGCCTGCGGCAAACCGGTTAACTATCATTTTGCACCGCGTCGCGAGGGCGACCTTCCGGCCTACTGGGCGGACGCCAGCAAAGCCGATCGCGAACTGAACTGGCGCGTAACGCGCACACTCGATGAAATGGCGCAGGACACCTGGCACTGGCAGTCACGCCATCCACAGGGATATCCCGATTAAGGAACGACCATGACGCAATTTAATCCCGTTGATCATCCACATCGCCGCTACAACCCGCTCACCGGGCAATGGATTCTGGTTTCACCGCACCGCGCTAAGCGCCCCTGGCAGGGGGCGCAGGAAACGCCAGCCAAACAGGTGTTACCTGCGCACGATCCAGATTGCTTCCTCTGCGCAGGTAATGTGCGGGTGACAGGCGATAAAAACCCCGATTACACCGGGACTTACGTTTTCACTAATGATTTTGCGGCCTTGATGTCTGACACGCCAGATGCGCCAGAAAGCAACGATCCTTTGATGCGTTGCCAGAGCGCGCGCGGTACCAGCCGGGTGATCTGCTTTTCACCGGATCACAGTAAAACGTTGCCAGAACTGAGCGTTGCGGCATTGACGGAAATCGTCAAAACCTGGCAGGAGCAAACCGCAGAGCTGGGAAAAACGTACCCGTGGGTGCAGGTCTTTGAAAACAAAGGTGCGGCGATGGGCTGCTCTAACCCGCATCCGCACGGACAGGTTTGGGCAAATAGCTTCCTGCCTAACGAAGCTGAGCGCGAAGACCGCCTGCAAAAAGAATATTTTGCCGGGCAGAAATCGCCAATGCTGGTGGATTATGTTCAGCGCGAGCTGGCAGACGGTAGCCGTACCGTTGTCGAAACCGAACACTGGTTAGCCGTAGTGCCTTACTGGGCTGCCTGGCCGTTCGAAACGCTACTGCTGCCCAAAGCCCACGTTTTACGGATCACCGATTTGACCGATGCCCAGCGCAGCGATTTAGCACTGGCGTTGAAAAAGCTGACCAGTCGTTATGACAACCTCTTCCAGTGCTCCTTCCCCTACTCTATGGGCTGGCACGGCGCGCCATTTAATGGCGAAGAGAATCAACACTGGCAGCTGCACGCGCACTTTTATCCGCCTCTGCTGCGCTCCGCCACCGTACGTAAATTTATGGTTGGTTATGAAATGCTGGCAGAGACCCAGCGAGACCTGACCGCAGAACAGGCAGCAGAGCGTTTGCGCGCAGTCAGCGATATCCATTTTCGCGAATCCGGAGTGTAAGAAATGAGTCTGAAAGAAAAAACACAATCTCTGTTTGCCAACGCATTTGGCTACCCTGCCACTCACACCATTCAGGCGCCTGGCCGCGTGAATTTGATTGGTGAACACACCGACTACAACGACGGTTTCGTTCTGCCCTGCGCGATTGATTATCAAACCGTGATCAGCTGTGCGCCACGCGATGACCGTAAAGTTCGCGTAATGGCAGCCGATTATGAAAATCAGCTCGACGAGTTTTCCCTCGATGCGCCCATTGTCGCGCATGAAAACTATCAATGGGCGAACTACGTTCGTGGCGTGGTGAAACATCTGCAACTGCGTAACAACAGCTTCGGCGGCGTGGACATGGTGATCAGCGGCAATGTGCCGCAGGGTGCCGGGTTAAGTTCTTCCGCTTCACTGGAAGTCGCGGTCGGAACCGTATTGCAGCAGCTTTATCATCTGCCGCTGGACGGCGCACAAATCGCGCTTAACGGTCAGGAAGCAGAAAACCAGTTTGTTGGCTGTAACTGCGGGATCATGGATCAGCTAATTTCCGCACTCGGCAAGAAAGATCATGCCTTGCTGATTGACTGCCGCTCACTGGGGACCAAAGCAGTTTCCATGCCGAAAGGCGTAGCTGTGGTCATCATCAACAGTAACTTCAAACGTACCCTGGTTGGCAGTGAGTACAATACTCGCCGTGAGCAGTGCGAAACCGGTGCGCGTTTCTTCCAGCAGCCAGCTCTGCGCGATGTCACCATTGAAGAGTTCAACGCTGTTGCGCATGAACTGGACCCGATCGTGGCGAAACGCGTGCGTCATATCCTGACCGAAAACGCCCGCACCGTTGAAGCTGCCAGCGCGCTGGAGCAAGGCGACCTGAAACGTATGGGCGAGTTAATGGCGGAGTCTCATGCCTCTATGCGCGATGATTTCGAAATCACCGTGCCGCAAATTGACACTCTGGTAGAAATCGTCAAAGCTGTGATTGGTGACAAAGGTGGCGTACGCATGACCGGCGGCGGATTTGGTGGCTGTATCGTCGCGTTGATCCCGGAAGAACTGGTGCCTGCCGTACAGCAAGCTGTCGCTGAACAATATGAAGCAAAAACAGGTATTAAAGAGACTTTTTACGTTTGTAAACCATCACAAGGAGCAGGACAGTGCTGAACGAAACTCCCGCACTGGCACCCGATGGTCAGCCGTACCGACTGTTAACTTTGCGTAACAACGCAGGGATGGTAGTCACGCTGATGGACTGGGGTGCGACTTTACTTTCCGCCCGTATTCCGCTTTCCGATGGCAGCGTCCGCGAGGCGCTGCTCGGCTGTGCCAGCCCGGAATGCTATCAGGATCAGGCTGCGTTTCTGGGGGCCTCTATTGGTCGTTATGCCAACCGCATCGCCAATAGCCGTTATACCTTTGACGGTGAAACCGTGACGCTTTCGCCAAGTCAGGGCGTTAACCAGCTGCACGGCGGCCCGGAAGGGTTCGACAAACGTCGCTGGCAGATTGTGAACCAGAACGATCGTCAGGTGCTGTTTGCCCTGAGTTCAGATGATGGCGATCAGGGCTTCCCGGGTAATCTCGGCGCGACGGTGCAATATCGTCTGACCGACGATAACCGTATCTCTATTACTTATCGCGCCACAGTTGATAAACCTTGCCCGGTGAATATGACTAATCACGTCTATTTCAATCTTGACGGCGAGCAGTCTGACGTGCGCAATCACAAGTTGCAGATTCTGGCGGACGAATATCTGCCGGTTGATGAAGGCGGCATTCCGCACGACGGCCTGAAATCTGTCGCCGGAACGTCTTTTGATTTCCGTAGCGCCAAAATCATCGCCAGTGAGTTTCTTGCCGACGACGATCAGCGCAAAGTGAAAGGTTACGATCACGCATTCTTGTTACAGGCCAAAGGCGATGGCAAGAAAGTGGCGGCGCATGTCTGGTCAGCAGATGAAAAATTGCAGCTGAAGGTCTACACCACCGCTCCGGCTCTGCAATTCTACTCCGGCAACTTCCTCGGCGGCACGCCATCAAGAGGAACTGAACCTTACGCCGACTGGCAAGGCCTGGCACTGGAAAGCGAGTTTCTGCCGGACAGCCCAAACCACCCTGAATGGCCGCAACCGGACTGCTTCCTGCGTCCTGGCGAAGAGTATTCCAGCCTGACGGAATATCAGTTTATTGCTGAGTAGCACCTGAAGCCCTCGTAATGAGGGCTTTATCCTTATATTGCTCAAATCACCAGCAAACACCGACATATTTGCAACTCAATATTCACAACAACCTTACACTGCGACACTATTTTCGCTATGGTTATGCGTAAGCATTGCTGTTGCTTCGTCACGGCAATATAATGAGAATTATTATCATTAAAAAATGATTTGAGGAGTAAGTATATGGCTGTAACTAAGCTGGTTCTGGTTCGTCATGGCGAAAGTCAGTGGAACAAAGAAAACCGTTTCACCGGTTGGTACGACGTGGATCTGTCTGAGAAAGGCGTAAGCGAAGCAAAAGCAGCAGGTAAGCTGCTGAAAGAGGAAGGTTACAGCTTTGACTTTGCTTACACCTCTGTGCTGAAACGCGCTATCCATACCCTGTGGAATGTGCTGGACGAACTGGATCAGGCATGGCTGCCCGTTGAGAAATCCTGGAAACTGAACGAACGTCACTACGGTGCGTTGCAGGGTCTGAACAAAGCGGAAACTGCTGAAAAGTATGGCGACGAGCAGGTGAAACAGTGGCGTCGTGGTTTTGCAGTGACTCCGCCGGAACTGACTAAAGATGATGAGCGTTATCCGGGTCACGATCCGCGTTACGCGAAACTGAGCGAAAAAGAACTGCCGCTGACGGAAAGCCTGGCGCTGACCATTGACCGCGTGATCCCTTACTGGAATGAAACTATTCTGCCGCGTATGAAGAGCGGTGAGCGCGTGATCATCGCTGCACACGGTAACTCTTTACGTGCGCTGGTGAAATATCTTGATAACATGAGCGAAGAAGAGATTCTTGAGCTGAATATCCCGACTGGCGTGCCGCTGGTGTATGAGTTCGACGAGAATTTCAAACCGCTGAAACGCTATTATCTGGGTAATGCTGACGAGATCGCAGCGAAAGCAGCGGCGGTTGCAAACCAGGGTAAAGCGAAGTAAACGTCATTCGTTTAAAATGAGAAAGCCGACTGCAAGTGAGTCGGCATTTTTGTTGCTAACAATGGAGCACATTGCCTGATGCGACGCTGCGCGACTTATCAGGCCTGTGGTGATTCATCGGATACGCCACTCTGACGGCGCATCCGACAATTAAACCTTACCCGCGACGCGCTTTTACTGCATTCGCCAGTTGACGTAACAGAGCATCGGTATCTTCCCAGCCGATGCAGGCATCGGTGATGCTCTTACCGTAGGCCAGCGGCTCCCCGCTCTCGAGGCTCTGATTGCCTTCCACCAGATGGCTTTCCACCATCACGCCAATAATGGCCTTTTCGCCACCGGCAATCTGCTGGCAAACGTCAGCACAAACATCCATCTGCTTTTTGAATTGTTTGGACGAGTTAGCATGGCTGAAATCGATCATCACCTGTGCTGGCAGGCCTGCTTTGTTCAGCCCTTCTTTCACTTCAGCAACGTGCTTCGCGCTGTAGTTAGGCTCTTTACCGCCGCGCAGAATGATATGGCAATCGCCGTTACCGCTGGTATTCACAATCGCCGAATGCCCCCATTTCGTTACGGACAGGAAGCAGTGCGGCGCACCGGCGGCATTAATGGCATCGATAGCCACTTTAATCGTACCGTCGGTGCCATTTTTGAAGCCGACCGGACAAGAAAGCCCTGATGCCAGTTCGCGGTGCACCTGCGATTCGGTGGTACGTGCGCCAATTGCGCCCCAGCTCATCAGGTCAGCGAGATATTGTGGGGTGATCATATCGAGAAACTCACCTGCCGCTGGCAGACCGCTGTCGTTAATATCAAGCAGCAATTTACGGGCTATACGCAGACCGTCGTTGATCTGGAAGCTATTATCCATATGCGGATCGTTAATCAGCCCTTTCCAGCCCACCGTGGTACGCGGCTTTTCAAAATAGACGCGCATTACGATTTCCAGCTCATCTTTCAGCTCTTCACGCAGCGCCAGCAAGCGAGTGGCATACTCTTTTGCCGCGACAGGATCATGAATTGAGCATGGGCCAATCACAACCAACAGGCGATCATCATTACCTTTCAGGATCTTATGGATCGCTTTTCGGGCATGGGCAACCGTATTCGCGGCATTTTCAGTAGCGGGGAATTTTTCCAGCAATGCGACAGGAGGAAGTAACTCTTTGATTTCTTTGATGCGTAAATCGTCGTTCTGATAATTCATGTCTGTTCCAGTGTTGCCATACTTATCTTAGTGAATGCAATACTTCCAATCTATATCTTCCGTCAGAATGTGTAAACGGGGTTTTACACTATGAACGGATTAATCCTGGAATTAGCAAGAAAAACGCCAGATTGTCGCGAAAAACGAGATCTCTCCTACAATTTCTAACTGTAACTCCTTTGTTTGTTAATTATTTCAAGATTCTCTGCTGCGTTTCATAACCTGGCTGAAACCTTAAACCAATGCCTTATATTCACCTGCAAATGCACTGTTGGAAGAGGTTATCCGACATAACGACCATAACAGGAGCATCCTATGAAAATGACAAAACTGGCCACATTATTTCTGACTGCCACTCTAAGCCTTGCCAGCGGTGCCGCACTGGCTGCCGATAGCGGAGCGCAAACTAATAACGGCCAGGCAAACGCCGCAGCTGATGCGGGCCAGGTAGCCCCTGACGCCCGTGAAAATGTCGCGCCAAATAACGTCGACAATAACGGGGTAAATACCGGTTCTGGTGGCACAATGCTGCATTCGGATGGTTCTTCAATGAACAATGACGGAATGACCAAAGATGAAGAGCACAAGAACACCATGTGCAAAGATGGTCGCTGTCCGGATATCAATAAAAAGGTACAAACCGGTGATGGCATCAATAATGATGTCGATACCAAAACCGACGGTACCACGCAGTAACCCTGCAAAATAGCCAATAATGGGAGAGCGGAGTCTCTCCCTTTTAATTTTTCACTTCTAAAAGCAGTATGATGTCATAAAGTTAAGTGAGAATAATTAAGGGATGACTCGTCATGGCGCACTCACACTCACACACGTCCTCACACCTGCCAGAAGATAATAATGCTCGTCGCTTGTTGTATGCTTTCGGCGTGACTGCCGGGTTTATGCTGGTAGAAGTCGTTGGTGGTTTTCTTTCTGGTTCTCTGGCATTGCTGGCCGATGCGGGTCATATGTTGACCGATACTGCCGCCCTGCTTTTCGCCCTACTCGCCGTGCAATTTTCACTTCGTCCTCCCACCATTCGCCACACTTTCGGTTGGCTAAGACTGACCACGCTCGCGGCGTTTGTGAATGCCATAGCCCTCGTGGTAATTACCATTTTGATTGTCTGGGAGGCGATAGAACGCTTCCGCACGCCGCGTCCGGTCGAGGGCGGCATGATGATGGCAATTGCCGTGGCTGGGTTGCTGGCAAATATACTTTCTTTCTGGTTACTTCATCACGGCAGCGAAGAGAAAAACCTCAACGTACGAGCAGCGGCACTGCATGTGCTCGGGGACCTGCTGGGTTCGGTTGGGGCTATTATTGCCGCGTTGATTATTATCTGGACTGGCTGGACACCTGCTGACCCCATTCTCTCGATACTGGTGTCGCTTCTGGTTCTGCGTAGCGCGTGGCGACTGTTGAAAGATAGCGTGAATGAATTACTTGAAGGTGCACCGGTATCGCTGGATATCGCTGAACTGAAGCGTCGTATGTGCCGGGAAATCCCGGAAGTCCGCAATGTGCACCATGTACATGTATGGATGGTAGGCGAGAAGCCGGTGATGACGTTGCATGTGCAGGTGATCCCGCCACACGATCACGATGCCTTGTTGGATCAGATCCAACACTACCTGATGGATCACTATCAGATTGAGCACGCCACCATTCAGATGGAATATCAACCTTGTCATGGGCCAGACTGCCACCTGAATGAAGGGGTGTCTGGCCATTCACATCATCACCATTAATGGGACAGCGCGCGTGAGCCTCTTTCACGTGCGCTGTTGATCCACATCCGGCTGCCGTTGAGCGCAATAAAGGTCAGGATGATGTACTCCAGAGACATGGCGTAAACGCCCTGAAGTGCAAAAATAACGACGCTAATCACGTTAATAATCACCCACAACAGCCAGTTTTCCACATACTTACGCGTCATCAGAATCATTGCCACGATAGATAACACCATCATGCATGAATCCCAGAACGGGAAAGCGTCCGGTTGCAGTTCAGGCATCACAACCTGTAATCCTAATGCTTGCATGATCATGACTGCCAGGCGGGTCAAAAATGCAAACACCGGATTGATAAATACCGTCATCAGACCAATCGAAACAACGCAAACCGCCAACCAGCTGAGTGCCTTCGGCAATGGCAACCAGCGAATTTTCAACTCCGCCTCGTTCTGACTGGTTTGTCGCGACCACGCATACCAACCGTAAATATTCGCGGCAAAGAAAAACACCTGTAATAGCAGGCTGGCATACAGCTGAATCTGAAAGAAAATAATGCCAAACAAGGTGACGTTGATCAGGCCAAAGAAGTAGTTGCTGATCTTCTCCAGACTGGCAAGGCCAATACACAGCAACCCGGCGATCGTGCCTACCGCTTCGATCCATGAGAGATCATAACCGCCTGCCCCTATTGGTATATGTACCAGGATATTCTGCACACTAAAAAAATCCATCTTTCCCCCAAAGCGTAACGTTACGCCTTATTATTCGTTATCCACGTAGTGTAGCCGCAAAATCCAGCATACGATTGAGCGGCACCAGCGCCCTCTCTCGCAGCCTTTCATCAACATGAACCTCGTGATTGCTTCCTTCCTGTTCTAATGCCTCTGCGATGGACTGAAGGCCATTCATGGCCATCCACGGACAATGCGCGCAGCTGCGGCAGGTTGCACCCTCACCTGCGGTTGGTGCTTCCAGTAACTCTTTATCTGGCACTGCCTGCTGCATTTTGTAGAAAATGCCCCGATCGGTTGCCACGATAAGCCGCTGATGTGGCAATGTTTTCGCAGCAGCGATCAGTTGACTGGTGGAACCGACCGCATCCGCCATATCGACAATAGCTTGTGGTGATTCTGGATGCACCAGTATGGCAGCATCCGGGTATTCTTCTTGCAAGCGGGTTAACGCCTGAGTCTTAAATTCATCATGCACAATACAGGCACCCTGCCAGCATAGAATGTCTCCACCCGTCTGTTTTTGCACGTAACGCCCCAGATGTTTGTCGGGTGCCCAGATGATTTTTTCACCCAAACTATCAAGATGATCAATAAGTTCGACGGCAATGCTTGAAGTTACCACCCAATCTGCGCGCGCTTTTACCGCAGCAGAAGTGTTGGCGTAGACGACGACAGTACGATCGGGATGGGCATCGCAAAATGCGTTAAATTCTTCAACAGGGCAGCCGAGATCCAGTGAACATTCAGCCTGAAGTGTCGGCATCAGAATTGTTTTTTCCGGACTGAGAATTTTGGCGGTTTCTCCCATAAATCTCACCCCAGCGACTAACAAAGTAGAAGCGGGATGCTTTGCACCGAAGCGCGCCATTTCCAGAGAATCAGAAATACAGCCACCGGTTTCTTCTGCCAGTTGTTGAATTTCGGGATCGGTATAGTAGTGGGCAACCATCACCGCATTACGTTCTTTTAGCAGACGTTTTATCTTCTCGCGGTAATACGCTTTTTCATCAATGCTTAACGGCGTCGGCTTCGGGGGGAAAGGATAAATCGCCGTGTCTGGATCAAACATTACGCTCATCTTACCATCTCGTTTTACAGGCTTAACGTTAAAACCGACATTAGCGTAATATTCGCTGTTATCGGTGTAATTTGTTTTATATGCTAAACAAGATAGTCGAATGGTGGGGAAAAGTCACTCGAATTACGCCTAATTCCACCGACGTAGAGTTGCTTGCACAGTAAGCTCTGACGATGTCATCAGGTTTACAAAGTGAAATTGAGGATGCCTGAATAGCAAAAAAGCGCCTTTAGGGCGCTTTTTTACATTGGTGGGTCGTGCAGGATGACTCGCTTCGCTCGCCCTTCGGGCCGTCGCCGCGAGCGGCTCCGTTGTTTCGCTGCGCTCAACTCAAACCTGCTGCAGGTTCGAATCTTTGAGTATCGCAGATAGCAAAAAAGCGCCTTTAGGGCGCTTTTTTACATTGGTGGGTCGTGCAGGATTCGAACCTGCGACCAA
>NZ_CAOLGM010000048.1:0-31197 GCF_948475835.1 uncultured Escherichia sp.
GAAGTCTACCTGTACTGGCGTTGAAATGTTCCGCAAACTGCTGGACGAAGGCCGTGCTGGTGAGAACGTAGGTGTTCTGCTGCGTGGTATCAAACGTGAAGAAATCGAACGTGGTCAGGTACTGGCTAAGCCGGGCACCATCAAGCCGCACACCAAGTTCGAATCTGAAGTGTACATTCTGTCCAAAGATGAAGGCGGCCGTCATACTCCGTTCTTCAAAGGCTACCGTCCGCAGTTCTACTTCCGTACTACTGACGTGACTGGTACCATCGAACTGCCGGAAGGCGTAGAGATGGTAATGCCGGGCGACAACATCAAAATGGTTGTTACCCTGATCCACCCGATCGCGATGGACGACGGTCTGCGTTTCGCAATCCGTGAAGGCGGCCGTACCGTTGGCGCGGGCGTTGTAGCAAAAGTTCTGAGCTAATTGCCGATAACATTTGACGCAATGCGCACTAAAAGGGCATCATTTGATGCCCTTTTTGCACGCTTTCGTACCAGAACCTGGCTCATCAGTGATTTTCTTTGTCATAATCATTGCTGAGACAGGCTCTGTTGAGGGCGTATAATCCGAAAAGCTAATACGCGTTTCGATTTGGTTTGCCTCGCGATCGCGGGGTGAAAATGTTTGTAGAAAACTTCTGACAGGTTGGTTTATGAGTGCGAATACCGAAGCTCAAGGAAGCGGGCGCGGCCTGGAAGCGATGAAGTGGGTCGTTGTGGTGGCATTGCTCCTGGTGGCGATTGTCGGCAACTACCTTTATCGCGACATTATGCTGCCGCTGCGTGCGCTGGCCGTAGTAATTCTGATTGCTGCAGCGGGTGGTGTCGCGCTGTTAACGACAAAAGGTAAAGCTACCGTTGCTTTTGCCCGTGAAGCGCGTACCGAAGTCCGTAAGGTCATTTGGCCGACTCGCCAGGAAACATTGCACACCACGCTGATTGTGGCTGCGGTTACCGCAGTAATGTCACTGATCCTGTGGGGACTGGATGGTATTCTGGTTCGCCTGGTATCCTTTATCACTGGCCTGAGGTTCTGAGATGTCTGAAGCTCCTAAAAAGCGCTGGTACGTCGTTCAGGCGTTTTCCGGTTTTGAAGGCCGCGTAGCAACGTCGCTGCGTGAGCATATCAAATTACACAACATGGAAGATTTGTTTGGTGAAGTCATGGTACCAACCGAAGAAGTGGTTGAAATCCGTGGCGGTCAGCGTCGCAAAAGCGAACGTAAATTCTTCCCTGGCTACGTCCTCGTTCAGATGGTGATGAACGACGCGAGCTGGCACCTGGTGCGCAGCGTACCGCGTGTGATGGGCTTCATCGGCGGTACTTCCGATCGTCCTGCGCCAATCAGCGATAAAGAAGTCGATGCGATTATGAACCGCCTGCAGCAGGTTGGTGATAAGCCGCGTCCGAAAACGCTGTTTGAACCGGGTGAAATGGTCCGTGTTAATGATGGTCCGTTCGCTGACTTCAACGGTGTTGTTGAAGAAGTGGATTACGAGAAATCTCGTCTGAAAGTGTCTGTTTCTATCTTCGGTCGTGCGACCCCGGTAGAGCTGGACTTCAGCCAGGTTGAAAAAGCCTAACCCAGCGATCAAAAAAGCGGCGATTTAATCGTTGCACAAGGCGTGAGATTGGAATACAATTTCGCGCCTTTTGTTTTTATGGGCCTTGCCCGTAAAACGATTTTTTATATCACGGGGAGCCTCTCAGAGGCGTTATTACCCAACTTGAGGAATTTATAATGGCTAAGAAAGTACAAGCCTATGTCAAGCTGCAGGTTGCAGCTGGTATGGCTAACCCGAGTCCGCCAGTAGGTCCGGCTCTGGGTCAGCAGGGCGTAAACATCATGGAATTCTGCAAAGCGTTCAACGCAAAAACTGATTCCATCGAAAAAGGTCTGCCGATTCCGGTAGTAATCACCGTTTACGCTGACCGTTCTTTCACTTTCGTTACCAAGACTCCGCCGGCAGCAGTTCTGCTGAAAAAAGCGGCTGGTATCAAGTCTGGTTCCGGTAAGCCGAACAAAGACAAAGTGGGTAAAATTTCCCGCGCTCAGCTGCAGGAAATCGCGCAGACCAAAGCTGCCGACATGACTGGTGCCGACATTGAAGCGATGACTCGCTCCATCGAAGGTACTGCACGTTCCATGGGCCTGGTAGTGGAGGACTAAGAAATGGCTAAACTGACCAAGCGCATGCGTGTTATCCGCGAGAAAGTTGATGCAACCAAACAGTACGACATCAACGAAGCTATCGCACTGCTGAAAGAGCTGGCGACTGCTAAATTCGTAGAAAGCGTGGACGTAGCTGTTAACCTCGGCATCGACGCTCGTAAATCTGACCAGAACGTACGTGGTGCAACTGTACTGCCGCACGGTACTGGCCGTTCCGTTCGCGTAGCCGTATTTACCCAAGGTGCAAACGCTGAAGCTGCTAAAGCTGCAGGCGCAGAACTGGTAGGTATGGAAGATCTGGCTGACCAGATCAAGAAAGGCGAAATGAACTTTGACGTTGTTATTGCTTCTCCGGATGCAATGCGCGTTGTTGGCCAGCTGGGCCAGGTTCTGGGTCCGCGCGGCCTGATGCCAAACCCGAAAGTGGGTACTGTAACACCGAACGTTGCTGAAGCGGTTAAAAACGCTAAAGCTGGCCAGGTTCGTTACCGTAACGACAAAAACGGCATCATCCACACCACCATCGGTAAAGTGGACTTTGACGCTGACAAACTGAAAGAAAACCTGGAAGCTCTGCTGGTTGCGCTGAAAAAAGCAAAACCGACTCAGGCGAAAGGCGTGTACATCAAGAAAGTTAGCATCTCCACCACCATGGGTGCAGGTGTTGCAGTTGACCAGGCTGGCCTGAGCGCTTCTGTAAACTAATGCCTTTACGTGGGCGGTGATTTTGTCTACAATCTTACCCCCACGTATAATGCTTAATGCAGACGTATATCCGAGATATTCGGGTTGTGGCAAGGCGGCAACTGAGTGAGTCGCCAGGAGCATAGCTAACTATGTGACTGGTGCGAATGAAGGAAGCCAACGCCGCCACAAGTTGAATAGCGACGGATAGAAAAGATTTGTTCGTTGGAGCCTGGCCTATCCAGGCCTCCGTCGAAGACCGCAGGAGTTTCGCAAGAAACTTAATCCCCTGCGTAGACGGTGACAGAACGCTAAGATTATTCTTTTATATTCTGGCTTGTTTCTGCTCACCGTAATTAAGACGCTCTCTCCGTTTGGAGGAGTGAAGTGAGTTCCAGAGATTTTCTCTGGCAAACATCCAGGAGCAAAGCTAATGGCTTTAAATCTTCAAGACAAACAAGCGATTGTTGCTGAAGTCAGCGAAGTAGCCAAAGGCGCGCTGTCTGCAGTAGTTGCGGATTCCCGTGGCGTAACTGTAGATAAAATGACTGAACTGCGTAAAGCAGGTCGCGAAGCTGGCGTATACATGCGTGTTGTTCGTAACACCCTGCTGCGCCGTGCTGTTGAAGGTACTCCGTTCGAGTGCCTGAAAGACGCGTTTGTTGGTCCGACCCTGATTGCATACTCTATGGAACACCCGGGCGCTGCTGCTCGTCTGTTCAAAGAGTTCGCGAAAGCGAATGCAAAATTTGAGGTCAAAGCCGCTGCCTTTGAAGGTGAGCTGATCCCGGCGTCTCAGATCGACCGCCTGGCAACTCTGCCGACCTACGAAGAAGCAATTGCACGCCTGATGGCAACCATGAAAGAAGCTTCGGCTGGCAAACTGGTTCGTACTCTGGCTGCTGTACGCGATGCGAAAGAAGCTGCTTAATCGCAGTTATCTTTTTAACGCATTCGCTTACGTATAAACTTATTCTGATATTCAGGAACAATTTAAATGTCTATCACTAAAGATCAAATCATTGAAGCAGTTGCAGCTATGTCTGTAATGGACGTTGTAGAACTGATCTCTGCAATGGAAGAAAAATTCGGTGTTTCCGCTGCTGCTGCTGTAGCTGTAGCTGCTGGCCCGGTTGAAGCTGCTGAAGAAAAAACTGAATTCGACGTAATTCTGAAAGCTGCTGGCGCTAACAAAGTTGCTGTTATCAAAGCAGTACGTGGCGCAACTGGCCTGGGTCTGAAAGAAGCTAAAGACCTGGTAGAATCTGCACCGGCTGCTCTGAAAGAAGGCGTGAGCAAAGACGACGCAGAAGCACTGAAAAAAGCTCTGGAAGAAGCTGGCGCTGAAGTTGAAGTTAAATAAGCCAACCCTTCCGGTTGCAGCCTGAGAAATCAGGCTGATGGCTGGTGACTTTTTAGTCACCAGCCTTTTTGCGCTGTAAGGCGCCAGTAGCGTTTCACACTGTTTGACTACTGCTGTGCCTTTCAATGCTTGTTTCTATCGACGACTTAATATACTGCGACAGGACGTCCGTTCTGTGTAAATCGCAATGAAATGGTTTAAGCGTGATAGCAACAGGCATTGCGGAAAGTGTTCCATTTTCCGGTCAACAAAATAGTGTTGCACAAACTGTCCGCTCAATGGACAGATGGGTCGACTTGTCAGCGAGCTGAGGAACCCTATGGTTTACTCCTATACCGAGAAAAAACGTATTCGTAAGGATTTTGGTAAACGTCCACAAGTTCTGGATGTACCTTATCTCCTTTCTATCCAGCTTGACTCGTTTCAGAAATTTATCGAGCAAGATCCTGAAGGGCAGTATGGTCTGGAAGCTGCTTTCCGTTCCGTATTCCCGATTCAGAGCTACAGCGGTAATTCCGAGCTGCAATACGTCAGCTACCGCCTTGGCGAACCGGTGTTTGACGTCCAGGAATGTCAAATCCGTGGCGTGACCTATTCCGCACCGCTGCGCGTTAAACTGCGTCTGGTGATCTATGAGCGCGAAGCGCCGGAAGGCACCGTAAAAGACATTAAAGAACAAGAAGTCTACATGGGCGAAATTCCGCTCATGACAGACAACGGTACCTTTGTTATCAACGGTACTGAGCGTGTTATCGTTTCCCAGCTGCACCGTAGTCCGGGCGTCTTCTTTGACTCCGACAAAGGTAAAACCCACTCTTCGGGTAAAGTGCTGTATAACGCGCGTATCATCCCTTACCGTGGTTCCTGGCTGGACTTCGAATTCGATCCGAAGGACAACCTGTTCGTACGTATCGACCGTCGCCGTAAACTGCCTGCGACCATCATTCTGCGCGCCCTGAACTACACCACAGAGCAGATCCTCGACCTGTTCTTTGAAAAAGTTATCTTTGAAATCCGTGATAACAAGCTGCAGATGGAACTGGTGCCGGAACGCCTGCGTGGTGAAACCGCATCTTTTGACATCGAAGCTAACGGTAAAGTGTACGTAGAAAAAGGCCGCCGTATCACTGCGCGCCACATTCGCCAGCTGGAAAAAGACGACGTCAAACTGATCGAAGTCCCGGTTGAGTACATCGCAGGTAAAGTGGTTGCTAAAGACTATATTGATGAGTCTACCGGCGAGCTGATCTGCGCAGCGAACATGGAGCTGAGCCTGGATCTGCTGGCTAAGCTGAGCCAGTCTGGTCACAAGCGTATCGAAACGCTGTTCACCAACGATCTGGATCACGGCCCATATATCTCTGAAACCTTACGTGTCGACCCAACTAACGACCGTCTGAGCGCACTGGTAGAAATCTACCGCATGATGCGCCCTGGCGAGCCGCCGACTCGTGAAGCAGCTGAAAGCCTGTTCGAGAACCTGTTCTTCTCCGAAGACCGTTATGACTTGTCTGCGGTTGGTCGTATGAAGTTCAACCGTTCTCTGCTGCGCGAAGAAATCGAAGGTTCCGGTATCCTGAGCAAAGACGACATCATTGATGTTATGAAAAAGCTCATCGATATCCGTAACGGTAAAGGCGAAGTCGATGATATCGACCACCTCGGCAACCGTCGTATCCGTTCCGTTGGCGAAATGGCGGAAAACCAGTTCCGCGTTGGCCTGGTACGTGTAGAGCGTGCGGTGAAAGAGCGTCTGTCTCTGGGCGATCTGGATACCCTGATGCCTCAGGATATGATCAACGCCAAGCCGATTTCCGCAGCAGTGAAAGAGTTCTTCGGTTCCAGCCAGCTGTCTCAGTTTATGGACCAGAACAACCCGCTGTCTGAGATTACGCACAAACGTCGTATCTCCGCACTCGGCCCAGGCGGTCTGACCCGTGAACGTGCAGGCTTCGAAGTTCGAGACGTACACCCGACTCACTACGGTCGCGTATGTCCAATCGAAACCCCTGAAGGTCCGAACATCGGTCTGATCAACTCTCTGTCCGTGTACGCACAGACTAACGAATACGGCTTCCTTGAGACTCCGTATCGTAAAGTGACCGACGGTGTTGTAACTGACGAAATTCACTACCTGTCTGCTATCGAAGAAGGCAACTACGTTATCGCCCAGGCGAACTCCAACCTGGATGAAGAAGGCCACTTCGTAGAAGACCTGGTAACTTGCCGTAGCAAAGGCGAATCCAGCTTGTTCAGCCGCGACCAGGTTGACTACATGGACGTATCCACCCAGCAGGTGGTATCCGTCGGTGCGTCCCTGATCCCGTTCCTGGAACACGATGACGCCAACCGTGCATTGATGGGTGCGAACATGCAACGTCAGGCCGTTCCGACTCTGCGCGCTGATAAGCCGCTGGTTGGTACTGGTATGGAACGTGCTGTTGCCGTTGACTCCGGTGTAACTGCGGTAGCTAAACGTGGTGGTGTCGTTCAGTACGTGGATGCTTCCCGTATCGTTATCAAAGTTAACGAAGACGAGATGTATCCGGGTGAAGCAGGTATCGACATCTACAACCTGACCAAATACACCCGTTCTAACCAGAACACCTGTATCAACCAGATGCCGTGTGTGTCTCTGGGTGAACCGGTTGAACGTGGCGACGTGCTGGCAGACGGTCCGTCCACCGACCTCGGTGAACTGGCGCTTGGTCAGAACATGCGCGTAGCGTTCATGCCGTGGAATGGTTACAACTTCGAAGACTCCATCCTCGTATCCGAGCGTGTTGTTCAGGAAGACCGTTTCACCACCATCCACATTCAGGAACTGGCGTGTGTGTCCCGTGACACCAAGCTGGGGCCGGAAGAGATCACCGCTGACATCCCGAACGTGGGTGAAGCTGCGCTCTCCAAACTGGATGAATCCGGTATCGTTTACATTGGTGCGGAAGTGACCGGTGGCGACATTCTGGTTGGTAAGGTAACGCCGAAAGGTGAAACTCAGCTGACCCCAGAAGAAAAACTGCTGCGTGCGATCTTCGGTGAGAAAGCCTCTGACGTTAAAGACTCTTCTCTGCGCGTACCAAACGGTGTATCCGGTACGGTTATCGACGTTCAGGTCTTTACTCGCGATGGCGTAGAAAAAGACAAACGTGCGCTGGAAATCGAAGAAATGCAGCTCAAACAGGCGAAGAAAGACCTGTCTGAAGAACTGCAGATCCTCGAAGCGGGTCTGTTCAGCCGTATCCGTGCTGTGCTGGTAGCCGGTGGCGTTGAAGCTGAGAAGCTCGACAAACTGCCGCGCGATCGCTGGCTGGAGCTGGGCCTGACAGACGAAGAGAAACAAAATCAGCTGGAACAGCTGGCTGAGCAGTATGACGAACTGAAACACGAGTTCGAGAAGAAACTCGAAGCGAAACGCCGCAAAATCACCCAGGGCGACGATCTGGCACCGGGCGTGCTGAAGATTGTTAAGGTATATCTGGCGGTTAAACGCCGTATCCAGCCTGGTGACAAGATGGCAGGTCGTCACGGTAACAAGGGTGTAATTTCTAAGATCAACCCGATCGAAGATATGCCTTACGATGAAAACGGTACGCCGGTAGACATCGTACTGAACCCGCTGGGCGTACCGTCTCGTATGAACATCGGTCAGATCCTCGAAACCCACCTGGGTATGGCTGCGAAAGGTATCGGCGACAAGATCAACGCCATGCTGAAACAGCAGCAAGAAGTCGCGAAACTGCGCGAATTCATCCAGCGTGCGTACGATCTGGGCGCTGACGTTCGTCAGAAAGTTGACCTGAGTACCTTCAGCGATGAAGAAGTTATGCGTCTGGCTGAAAACCTGCGCAAAGGTATGCCAATCGCAACGCCGGTGTTCGACGGTGCGAAAGAAGCAGAAATTAAAGAGCTGCTGAAACTTGGCGACCTGCCGACTTCCGGTCAGATCCGCCTGTACGATGGTCGCACTGGTGAACAGTTCGAGCGTCCGGTAACCGTTGGTTACATGTACATGCTGAAACTGAACCACCTGGTCGACGACAAGATGCACGCGCGTTCCACCGGTTCTTACAGCCTGGTTACTCAGCAGCCGCTGGGTGGTAAGGCACAGTTCGGTGGTCAGCGTTTCGGGGAGATGGAAGTGTGGGCGCTGGAAGCATACGGCGCAGCATACACCCTGCAGGAAATGCTCACCGTTAAGTCTGATGACGTGAACGGTCGTACCAAGATGTATAAAAACATCGTGGACGGCAACCATCAGATGGAGCCGGGCATGCCAGAATCCTTCAACGTATTGTTGAAAGAGATTCGTTCGCTGGGTATCAACATCGAACTGGAAGACGAGTAATTCTCGCTCAAACAGGTCACTGCTGTCGGGTTAAAACCCGGCAGCGGATTGTGCTAACTCCGACGGGAGCAAATCCGTGAAAGATTTATTAAAGTTTCTGAAAGCGCAGACTAAAACCGAAGAGTTTGATGCGATCAAAATTGCTCTGGCTTCGCCAGACATGATCCGTTCATGGTCTTTCGGTGAAGTTAAAAAGCCGGAAACCATCAACTACCGTACGTTCAAACCAGAACGTGACGGCCTTTTCTGCGCCCGTATCTTTGGGCCGGTAAAAGATTACGAGTGCCTGTGCGGTAAGTACAAGCGCCTGAAACACCGTGGCGTCATCTGTGAGAAGTGCGGCGTTGAAGTGACCCAGACTAAAGTACGCCGTGAGCGTATGGGCCACATCGAACTGGCTTCCCCGACTGCGCACATCTGGTTCCTGAAATCGCTGCCGTCCCGTATCGGTCTGCTGCTCGATATGCCGCTGCGCGATATCGAACGCGTACTGTACTTTGAATCCTATGTGGTTATCGAAGGCGGTATGACCAACCTGGAACGTCAGCAGATCCTGACTGAAGAGCAGTATCTGGACGCGCTGGAAGAGTTCGGTGACGAATTCGACGCGAAGATGGGGGCGGAAGCAATCCAGGCTCTGCTGAAGAGCATGGATCTGGAGCAAGAGTGCGAACAGCTGCGTGAAGAGCTGAACGAAACCAACTCCGAAACCAAGCGTAAAAAGCTGACCAAGCGTATCAAACTGCTGGAAGCGTTCGTTCAGTCTGGTAACAAACCAGAGTGGATGATCCTGACCGTTCTGCCGGTACTGCCGCCAGATCTGCGTCCGCTGGTTCCGCTGGATGGTGGTCGTTTCGCGACTTCTGACCTGAACGATCTGTATCGTCGCGTCATTAACCGTAACAACCGTCTGAAACGTCTGCTGGATCTGGCTGCGCCGGACATCATCGTACGTAACGAAAAACGTATGCTGCAGGAAGCGGTAGACGCCCTGCTGGATAACGGTCGTCGCGGTCGTGCGATCACCGGTTCTAACAAGCGTCCTCTGAAATCTTTGGCCGACATGATCAAAGGTAAACAGGGTCGTTTCCGTCAGAACCTGCTCGGTAAGCGTGTTGACTACTCCGGTCGTTCTGTAATCACCGTAGGTCCATACCTGCGTCTGCATCAGTGCGGTCTGCCGAAGAAAATGGCGCTGGAGCTGTTCAAACCGTTCATCTACGGCAAGCTGGAACTGCGTGGTCTTGCTACCACCATTAAAGCTGCGAAGAAAATGGTTGAGCGCGAAGAAGCTGTCGTTTGGGATATCCTGGACGAAGTTATCCGCGAACACCCGGTACTGCTGAACCGTGCACCGACTCTGCACCGTCTGGGTATCCAGGCATTTGAACCGGTACTGATCGAAGGTAAAGCTATCCAGCTGCACCCGCTGGTTTGTGCGGCATATAACGCCGACTTCGATGGTGACCAGATGGCTGTTCACGTACCGCTGACGCTGGAAGCCCAGCTGGAAGCGCGTGCGCTGATGATGTCTACCAACAACATCCTGTCCCCGGCGAACGGCGAACCAATCATCGTTCCGTCTCAGGACGTTGTACTGGGTCTGTACTACATGACCCGTGACTGTGTTAACGCCAAAGGCGAAGGCATGGTGCTGACTGGCCCGAAAGAAGCAGAACGTCTGTATCGCTCTGGTCTGGCTTCTCTGCATGCGCGCGTTAAAGTGCGTATCACCGAGTATGAAAAAGATGCTAACGGTGAATTAGTAGCGAAAACCAGCCTGAAAGACACGACTGTTGGCCGTGCCATTCTGTGGATGATTGTACCGAAAGGTCTGCCTTACTCCATCGTCAACCAGGCGCTGGGTAAAAAAGCAATCTCCAAAATGCTGAACACCTGCTACCGCATTCTCGGTCTGAAACCGACCGTTATTTTTGCGGACCAGATCATGTACACCGGCTTCGCCTATGCAGCGCGTTCTGGTGCATCTGTTGGTATCGATGACATGGTCATCCCGGAGAAGAAACACGAAATCATCTCCGAGGCAGAAGCAGAAGTTGCTGAAATTCAGGAGCAGTTCCAGTCTGGTCTGGTAACTGCGGGCGAACGCTACAACAAAGTTATCGATATCTGGGCTGCGGCGAACGATCGTGTATCCAAAGCGATGATGGATAACCTGCAAACTGAAACCGTGATTAACCGTGACGGTCAGGAAGAGAAGCAGGTTTCCTTCAACAGCATCTACATGATGGCCGACTCCGGTGCGCGTGGTTCTGCGGCACAGATTCGTCAGCTTGCTGGTATGCGTGGTCTGATGGCGAAGCCGGATGGCTCCATCATCGAAACGCCAATCACCGCGAACTTCCGTGAAGGTCTGAACGTACTCCAGTACTTCATCTCCACCCACGGTGCTCGTAAAGGTCTGGCGGATACCGCACTGAAAACTGCGAACTCCGGTTACCTGACTCGTCGTCTGGTTGACGTGGCGCAGGACCTGGTGGTTACCGAAGACGATTGTGGTACCCATGAAGGTATCATGATGACTCCGGTTATCGAGGGTGGTGACGTTAAAGAGCCGCTGCGCGATCGCGTACTGGGTCGTGTAACTGCTGAAGACGTTCTGAAGCCGGGTACTGCTGATATCCTCGTTCCGCGCAACACGCTGCTGCACGAACAGTGGTGTGACCTGCTGGAAGAGAACTCTGTCGACGCGGTTAAAGTACGTTCTGTTGTATCTTGTGACACCGACTTTGGTGTATGTGCGCACTGCTACGGTCGTGACCTGGCGCGTGGCCACATCATCAACAAGGGTGAAGCAATCGGTGTTATCGCGGCACAGTCCATCGGTGAACCGGGTACACAGCTGACCATGCGTACGTTCCACATCGGTGGTGCGGCATCTCGTGCGGCTGCTGAATCCAGCATCCAGGTGAAAAACAAAGGTAGCATCAAGCTCAGCAACGTGAAGTCGGTTGTGAACTCCAGCGGTAAACTGGTTATCACTTCCCGTAATACTGAACTGAAACTGATCGACGAATTCGGTCGTACCAAAGAAAGCTACAAAGTGCCTTACGGTGCGGTACTGGCGAAAGGCGATGGCGAACAGGTTGCTGGCGGCGAAACCGTTGCAAACTGGGACCCGCACACCATGCCGGTTATCACCGAAGTAAGCGGTTTTGTACGCTTTACTGACATGATCGACGGTCAGACCATTACTCGTCAGACAGACGAATTGACCGGTCTGTCTTCGCTGGTGGTTCTGGATTCCGCAGAACGTACCGCAGGTGGTAAAGATCTGCGTCCGGCACTGAAAATCGTTGATGCTCAGGGTAACGACGTTCTGATCCCAGGTACCGATATGCCTGCGCAGTACTTCCTGCCGGGTAAAGCGATTGTTCAGCTGGAAGATGGCGTACAGATCAGCTCTGGTGACACCCTGGCGCGTATTCCGCAGGAATCCGGCGGTACCAAGGACATCACCGGTGGTCTGCCGCGCGTTGCGGACCTGTTCGAAGCACGTCGTCCGAAAGAGCCGGCAATCCTGGCTGAAATCAGCGGTATCGTTTCCTTCGGTAAAGAAACCAAAGGTAAACGTCGTCTGGTTATCACCCCGGTAGACGGTAGCGATCCGTACGAAGAGATGATTCCGAAATGGCGTCAGCTCAACGTGTTCGAAGGTGAACGTGTAGAACGTGGTGACGTAATTTCCGACGGTCCGGAAGCGCCGCACGACATTCTGCGTCTGCGTGGTGTTCATGCTGTGACTCGTTACATCGTTAACGAAGTACAGGACGTATACCGTCTGCAGGGCGTTAAGATTAACGATAAACACATCGAAGTTATCGTTCGTCAGATGCTGCGTAAAGCTACCATCGTTAACGCGGGCAGCTCCGACTTCCTGGAAGGCGAACAGGTTGAATACTCTCGCGTCAAGATCGCAAACCGCGAACTGGAAGCGAACGGCAAAGTGGGGGCAACTTACTCCCGCGATCTGCTGGGTATCACCAAAGCGTCTCTGGCAACCGAGTCCTTCATCTCCGCGGCATCGTTCCAGGAGACCACTCGCGTGCTGACCGAAGCAGCCGTTGCGGGCAAACGCGACGAACTGCGCGGCCTGAAAGAGAACGTTATCGTGGGTCGTCTGATCCCGGCAGGTACCGGTTACGCGTACCACCAGGATCGTATGCGTCGCCGTGCTGCGGGTGAAGCTCCGGCTGCACCGCAGGTGACTGCAGAAGACGCATCTGCCAGCCTGGCAGAACTGCTGAACGCAGGTCTGGGCGGTTCTGATAACGAGTAATCGTTAATCCGCAAATAACGTAAAAACCCGCTTCGGCGGGTTTTTTTATGGGGGGAGTTTAGGGAAAGAGCATTTGTCAGAATATTTAAGGAATTTCTGAATACTCATAATCAATGTAGAGATGACTAATATCCTGAAACTGACTGAACTAATTGAGTCAAACTCGGCAAGGATTCGATACTATTCCTGTGTAACTTTCTTAAGGAACGAGAATGAAACAGGAAGTGGAAAAGTGGCGACCTTTTGGACATCCGGATGGTGATATTCGTGATTTATCATTTCTTGATGCTCATCAGGCTGTCTACGTTCAGCATCATGAGGGCAAAGAGCCTTTAGAGTATCGCTTTTGGGTTACCTACTCTCTTCACTGCTTCACAAAAGATTATGAACATCAGACGAACGAAGAAAAACAATCGTTAATGTACCACGCGCCTAAAGAATCTCGTCCCTTCTGCCAGCACCGTTATAACTTAGCGCGCACACACTTAAAAAGAACTATTTTGGCGCTGCCAGAAAGCAACGTTATTCATGCCGGGTATGGTAGCTATGCCGTGATTGAGGTGGACTTAGACGGAGGAGATAAGGCATTTTACTTTGTTGCGTTCAGGGCTTTCAGGGAAAAGAAAAAACTCCGTTTGCATGTAACTAGCGCTTATCCCATTTCTGAAAAACAGAAAGGTAAATCAGTGAAATTTTTCACCATTGCCTACAACTTATTGAGAAATAAGCAGCTTCCTCAGCCCTCAAAATAACAAAACCCACCTTAAGGTGGGTTTCGCCAGAGAATTATCTCTGGTATTCAGAACGCCATTACCGGACTTTGCCTTGACCTTGCGATAATCGCAGGTTGCGGGATGTCTGAATTTCTTCAGTCTGCTGCATCCTGGAAGATGAGAACATGTGTTCTTATTTTCGTCTCTATCATAGTTGAGTATTTACTCTCTTACAATCAGATCTCTTTCATTGCTCAACAGGCGATGGCTTCAGACTTTGCATTACGGAATTTTTAAGAAAGGCAGGGCGAAACGAGGAAGAAGCTTTTCGCCCTGGACAACATTCCTGCTGACGGCACTACCATAAAAAAACAGAACGCTTTCAACAACCTTGCGTTTTTCATCTTCCGTAGCGGCTCGGAATAAATTTACGTTGTTACATTCTGTCTCATGGCCTTTGCGAGGCGTGTCCCAGATAGCTGTCCCAGTCTTTCCATACCGGCTGCAAACCCTGAGCGGTTAACGCGGCCGCAACTGCTTCTGGTCTGCGATCGTCGTGCGGTGAGAACTGTTCCAGCTCGGGGTGATTGTCGGCATAGCCACCTGGCTGCGTTTTCGAAAAAGCGCTGACGTTATTAATTGCCAGCGGAATCACGCGATCGCGAAACCACGGTGATTCCCGCGTGGAGAGTGAGAGTTCAATCTCCGGTGCAAGCAGTCGGAAGGCGCAGATGGTTTGCACTAACTGGCGTTCATCCATAATCGACGCAGGCTCAATGCCGCCAGTACACGGGCGCAGGCGCGGAAAGGAGACAGAGTAACGGCTTTGCCAGTAATGCTGTTGCAGCCATAGCAAATGTTCGGCAACCATATAGCAGTCAACGCGCCAGTTGTCGGAAAGGCCAATTAGCGCGCCGAGGCCTATCTTATCAATCCCCGCACGCCCCAGCCGATCCGGCGTTTCCAGCCGCCAGAAGAAGTCCTGTTTTTTTCCTTTCAGATGATGGCGGGCATAAGTCGCCTCGTGATATGTCTCCTGATAAACCATCACGCCATCCAGACCAAGCTGCTTTAACTCGGCGTATTCCGTCTCCGCCAGCGGTTGCACTTCCATTTGTAGTGAAGAGAACTGTTCACGCAGGGCGGGGAGATGACGACGAAAGTAATCCATCCCCACTTTCGCCTGATGTTCACCAGTGACTAATAGCAGATGTTCAAAGCCCATCTCCCGTATAGCGGCGCTTTCCCTGGCAATATCCGCTTCATCCAGCGTTTTGCGCTTGATGCGATTACTCATGGAAAATCCGCAGTACGTGCAGTCGTTAGCGCAAAGATTGGAAAGATAAAGCGGGACGTAGAAACTAACTGTGTTGCCAAATCGCTGACGGGTCAGACGCTGCGCCCGTTGGGCCAGTTGTTCCAGATAGCCACTGGCGGCTGGCGATAACAGCGCCATCATATCGTCGCGGGTGAATTGCGAGGCATTTAGCGCCCGCTCTACGTCAACAGCCGTTTTGCCGTTGATACGCAGGCGGATGTCATCCCAGTCCAGTTGTCGCCAGCGATCGCTGAAGGTTTTCATGCCGATGCCTCCAGAAATCCAGTCAGCGGGCTGGTGGCATGAGCAAAATGACTGCGGCTGCCCGGTCCGGACTGACGTGCCAGCAGGCCTGCTTCTACCGCCAGACGAAATGCCTTCGCCATGTTGACGGGATCGTCCGCTACGGCAATCGCCGTATTCACTAACACCGCGTCGGCCCCCATTTCCAGGGCCTGCGCGGCATGGCTGGGAACGCCGATGCCAGCATCGACAACCACCGGAACTGTGGCCTGCTGGATAATAATCTCCAGCATGGCACGGGTTTCCAGTCCCTGATTCGAGCCAATCGGCGCGCCGAGCGGCATCACCGCTGCACAGCCGACTTCTTCCAGACGTTTACACAATACCGGATCGGCCCCGCAGTAAGGCAGCACGACAAATCCCTGTTGTACCAGCATTTCGGCGGCTTTCAGAGTTTCGATGGGATCGGGCAACAGCCAGCGGGCGTCAGGGTGAATCTCTAATTTTAACCAGTTTGTGCCTAACGCTTCACGTGCCAGATGGGCGGCGAAAATGGCTTCTTCCGCTGTTTTCGCCCCGGAAGTATTTGGCAGCAGGGTCACACCCGCCGCGATAAGCGGTTCGAGGATAGCGTCGTTGTGCTGGCGCAAGTCGACACGTTTCATCGCCAGTGTCACCAGCTGGCTGCCGGAAGCGCGGATCGCCTCCACCATCAGTTGTGAAGAAGCGAATTTCCCTGTGCCGGTAAACAGATGTGAATCAAACGTTTTGTCCGCAATACGTAACATCTCAACCCCCTGCAATAACCTGAAAAAGCAGGATCTGGTCGCCATCCTGCACGATATGTTGCGTCCACTGCTCACGCGGGACGATTTGCTGATTAATCGCCAGAGCCGCGCCCGCTTGTCGTTGGTCGAGTTGCTCCAGTAGTTCGTGAACAGTTTGCCCGGCGGCGCACTGCATCGGTTGATCGTTAAACAGGATCTGCATTGCTTCCTCCGCATACCGGGCAACCACTGGCGCGGCGCAACGCCAGGCTGCGCCACTGGCTAGACTTACCATCGAACAGTCGGAGTTCTCCCGCAGGCGTCTCTATACCGCTTAATAACTTAATGGCTTCCAGTGCCTGCAAAGTGCCCATCACCCCGACCACCGGGCCAACCACGCCCGCCGTGCGGCAGTTGCGTTCTGGCTCCTGGTTATCTGGCCACAGGCAGCGGTAACACCCCTGCTCCCAGGGCGGCGTCAGTACCATCAACTGACCGCCAAATCCGACCGCGCTGGCGGTGATAAGCGGCGTGTTGAGTACCACGCAGGCGGCATTAATCTCCTGGCGAGTCGCCATATTGTCGGTACAGTCGAGCACCACATCGGCCCGTGCAACCGCATCTTTTAACGCCTCACCCGTTAACCGTTGTTGTAATGCTGTCAGTTGAATGTCGGGATTCAACTGTGTCAGTCGCTGTTGGCTGACCTGCGATTTCGGGCGATCGATATCTTCAGTGGTAAAGAGGATTTGTCGTTGCAGATTGCTTAAATGCACATCGTCGTCATCTGCCAGTACCAGCGTCCCGACGCCAGCGCCCGCCAGGTATAGCGCAGCAGGTGTACCCAGCCCGCCAAGACCGATAATCAGCACCTGGCTGTCGAGCAGTTTTTGCTGCCCGTCAAGAGCGATATCGTCGAGCAGGATTTGGCGGCTATAACGCATAAAATCACGGTCATTCATCGCCAACTCCTGCAATTTCCAGCAACTGTGCCGTTGCCAAACGCCAGTCTGCGGCTTGAGTAATGGCGCTGACGACGGCGATACTGCCGACACCCGTTGCTATCACCGCAGGCGCGCGTGCCAGACTGATACCGCCAATCGCCACGGTGGGATAATCCGCCAGTCGCTCAACATGCCGTGCCAGCTGTTCCAGCCCCTGCGGTGCAGAAGGCATCTGTTTGGTTTGCGTCGGGAACACATGTCCCAGCGCGATATAAGAGGGGCGTGCTGCCAGCGCGACGTCGATTTCCATATCGTCATGTGTCGAAACACCCAGCCGCAGGCCTGCCGCGCGGATGGCATTGAGATCGGTGGCTTGCAAATCTTCCTGCCCCAAATGGACGCCATACGCCTGATGCTTGATCGCGAGCCGCCAGTAATCGTTGATAAACAATCGCGCGTTATAGCGGCGGCCCAGCGCAATTGCCGCCACGACATCGGCTTCCACCTCTTCATCGCGCCGATCTTTGATGCGTAGCTGGAGAGTACGTACGCCTGCATCCAACAGACGTTCGATCCACTGTACGCTGTCCACCACTGGGTACAGTCCTAAACGAAAAGGTACAGGAGGAAAATCAGGCTGATACATCACGCTTCCTCCTTACGCAGGTAGATTTCTCCGCCTCTGGCACGGAAGTTCTCCGACATATCCGCCATTCCCATTTCAATAGTTTGCGTGGCGGCGTAATCACGCACTTCCTGGCTGATTTTCATCGAGCAGAATTTCGGCCCACACATGGAGCAAAAATGGGCGACTTTACCTGACTCTTGCGGCAGGGTTTCATCGTGATAAGCGCGGGCGGTAAACGGGTCGAGGGCCAGATTAAACTGGTCTTCCCAGCGAAATTCGAAGCGGGCTTTCGACATGGCGTTATCGCGAATTTGCGCGCCCGGATGCCCTTTCGCCAGGTCAGCGGCGTGGGCGGCAATCTTATAGGTGATAAGCCCCTGCTTAACATCTTCTTTATTAGGCAGACCCAGATGCTCTTTTGGCGTTACGTAACAGAGCATCGCGCAGCCAAACCAGCCAATCATCGCCGCACCAATCCCCGACGTGAAGTGGTCATAGCCCGGCGCAATATCGGTAGTTAGCGGCCCCAGAGTGTAAAACGGCGCTTCGTGGCAGTGCTCTAACTCCTCGGTCATATTGCGGCGGATCATCTGCATCGGCACGTGGCCTGGGCCTTCAATCATCACCTGCACGTCATATTCCCAGGCAATTTTGGTCAGTTCGCCCAGCGTATGCAGCTCGGCAAACTGCGCTTCATCGTTGGCGTCCTGAATAGAACCGGGGCGCAGACCGTCGCCCAGCGACAGCGAAACGTCATAAGCGGCACAGATTTCACAAATTTCGCGGAAGTGTTGATAGAGGAAATTTTCCTGATGATGGGAGAGGCACCATTTCGCCATAATCGAACCGCCGCGAGAGACGATACCGGTCAGGCGTTTCGCGGTTATCGGCACATAGCGCAGCAGTACGCCCGCATGGATAGTGAAGTAATCCACACCTTGCTCGGCCTGTTCCAGCAGCGTGTCGCGGAACGCTTCCCAGGTAAGATCTTCGGCGATCCCGTTAACCTTCTCCAGCGCCTGGTAGATCGGCACTGTACCGATCGGCACCGGGCTGTTACGCAAAATCCACTCGCGGGTTTCGTGAATATAGCGACCGGTGGAGAGATCCATCACCGTATCCGCTCCCCAGCGCGTGGACCATACCAGCTTTTCCACTTCTTCTTCGATGGAAGAGGTGACCGCCGAGTTGCCGATATTGGCGTTAACTTTTACCAGGAAATTGCGACCAATAATCATCGGCTCCGATTCCGGATGATTAATGTTGGCCGGGATAATCGCACGTCCGGCAGCAACTTCATCACGGACAAATTCCGCAGTGATATTTTCCGGCAGATGTGCGCCAAAGCTCATTCCCGGATGCTGGTGGCGTAAAACCTCGCTACGGATGCGCTCGCGGCCCATATTCTCGCGGATGGCGATGAATTCCATTTCCGGCGTGATGATGCCCTGGCGGGCGTAGTGCAGTTGGGTGACACGGCGTCCTGCTTTGGCGCGTTTTGGTGTTAGTACGCCGCTAAAACGCAGTTCGTCGAGGCCATCATCTGCCAGCCGCGCTTTAGTGTAATCGGAACTGCGCACGGTAAGTTCTTCGGTATCGCCGCGCGCATCGATCCACGGCTGGCGTAGTTTTGCCAGCCCTTGCTGCACGTTAATGGCAATCTGCGGATCACCATACGGGCCGGAGGTGTCGTAGACCGGAATCGCTTCGTTTTCTTCGTACTGCGGCTGTTCTTTGCTACCGCCAATTAGCGTCGGGCTAAGCTGGATCTCACGCATCGGCACGCGCACGCCGGGGTGTGTGCCAGTGATATAAATGCGTTTTGAGTTGGGAAAGGCGGTGCCTTCCAGGGTGTCGATAAAATGTTGGGCCCGGGCGCGTTGTTCGCGGCGGGTCAGTTTTGTTGCAGACATAGCTCATTCCAAAAAGTTAAGGACGTGGCTTGTCAGACGACGGATGAAGCAAGAGACGATCGCCGCAGGGGCGATGCGATAGCAGATTAACTCTTGTTCCCTTCGCAGGTATTAGCCTGATCAGGTTCCGCGGATCCCGAATAAACGGTCTCAGCCAGTTAAGGCACTCCGACAAGAAATTAGCCCCGCAAATGGGGCATTGAATGTAAATTACGCGTTAACAGCGCAGAACTCAAGCAGGATGTTTGACGCGGGCGGCGTCAAGCACCAGCAGAATCAGCTTATCTTCCAGCACAAAGCGCGCTTCCAGCGCCTCGCCGATGTCAGATAAAACCTGTTGAAACTCAAGGTAATTATCATGATCGATGGCGGTTTCCAGACTGGAATCGTAGTAATCCATAATCTGTTGAGTATTGGCTTCGAGTTGCGGCCAAATCTTCGCGGCGCGCGCGAGTTGCCCGTTGCCTTCCAGCTTATGAAGAATGCGCTCATAAATACTGAAATGTCCGGCAGACAAGTAATCGACCAGGCTCTGACAAAAATCATCAAGGGCTTTTTCGTTTAGCCTCATGTACGATTCTTTGCCAGGCTTAATGCCAACCAGATTGTAGTAAGCCACGAGCAGATGCTTACGTACATGTAGCCAGCGATCAACCAGTTTGTTACTTCCTCTGACGCGCTCCGTCAGGTTATCGAGCTGGTTAAGCATGATTGACTCCGCAAGTTTGTATTCAAAAACTGCTCAGTGAGAAATGTAAAAACCATGTTAAACATGCCAGTGATGCAAAGGTAGTGCAAGAGCTATGGATCGTATAATTGAAAAATTAGATCACGGCTGGTGGGTCGTCAGCCATGAACAAAAATTATGGTTGCCGAAGGGAGAATTGCCATATGGCGAAGCGGCAAATTTCGATCTTGTGGGTCAGCGCGCACTACAAATCGGCGAATGGCAGGGGGAACCTGTTTGGTTAGTACAACAGCAGCGGCGTCACGATATGGGGTCGGTACGTCAGGTCATTGATCTCGATGTTGGGCTGTTTCAACTGGCCGGACGAGGCGTACAACTGGCGGAGTTTTACCGATCGCATAAATACTGTGGTTACTGCGGGCATGAAATGTATCCGAGCAAAACCGAATGGGCGATGCTGTGCAGCCATTGCCGTGAGCGTTACTACCCGCAAATCGCCCCCTGCATTATTGTTGCCATCCGTCGCGATGATTCGATCCTCCTCGCCCAGCATACCCGCCATCGTAACGGTGTCCATACAGTACTTGCCGGATTCGTCGAAGTGGGCGAAACCCTCGAGCAGGCAGTCGCGCGGGAAGTGATGGAAGAGAGCGGAATTAAAGTTAAAAACTTGCGTTACGTGACTTCTCAGCCGTGGCCGTTTCCTCAGTCTTTAATGACCGCGTTTATGGCGGAATATGACAGCGGCGACATCGTGATCGACCCGAAAGAATTGCTCGAGGCGAACTGGTATCGCTATGACGATTTGCCGTTACTCCCGCCGCCCGGCACCGTAGCGCGCCGTCTGATAGAAGATACGGTGGCGATGTGTCGGGCAGAGTATGAGTGATGATACACTGACCGCCTGACGCACTAAGGAACAGCCAAAATGACCGAACTTAAAAACGATCGTTATCTGCGGGCGCTGCTGCGCCAGCCCGTTGATGTCACTCCAGTATGGATGATGCGCCAGGCGGGTCGCTATCTACCGGAATATAAAGCCACGCGCGCCCAGGCGGGCGATTTTATGTCGCTGTGCAAAAACGCCGAGCTGGCGTGCGAAGTGACTTTGCAACCGCTGCGTCGCTACCCGCTGGATGCGGCGATCCTCTTTTCCGATATCCTCACCGTGCCGGACGCGATGGGGTTAGGGCTCTATTTTGAAGCCGGAGAAGGTCCGCGTTTTACCTCGCCAGTCACCTGCAAAGCCGACGTCGATAAACTGCCAATTCCGGACCCGGAAGATGAGCTGGGTTACGTGATGAACGCGGTGCGTACCATTCGTCGCGAACTGAAAGGCGAAGTGCCGCTGATTGGTTTTTCCGGCAGCCCGTGGACGCTGGCGACCTACATGGTGGAAGGCGGCAGCAGCAAAGCCTTCACCGTGATCAAAAAAATGATGTATGCCGATCCGCAGGCGCTGCACGCTCTACTCGATAAACTGGCGAAAAGCGTCACTTTGTATCTGAATGCGCAGATTAAAGCCGGTGCTCAGGCTGTGATGATTTTCGACACCTGGGGCGGCGTGCTTACCGGGCGCGATTATCAACAGTTCTCGCTTTATTACATGCATAAAATTGTTGATGGTTTACTGCGTGAAAACGACGGTCGCCGCGTACCGGTCACGCTGTTTACCAAAGGCGGCGGACAGTGGCTGGAAGCCATGGCAGAAACCGGTTGCGATGCGCTGGGCCTCGACTGGACAACGGACATCGCCGATGCGCGCCGCCGTGTGGGCAATAAAGTCGCGTTGCAGGGTAATATGGATCCGTCGATGCTGTACGCGCCGCCTGCCCGCATTGAAGAAGAAGTAGCGACTATACTTGCAGGTTTCGGTCACGGCGAAGGTCATGTCTTTAACCTTGGTCACGGCATTCATCAGGATGTGCCGCCAGAACATGCTGGCGTGTTCGTGGAGGCAGTGCATCGACTGTCTGAACAGTATCACCGCTAAGGAGTGATTATGGATCTCGCGTCATTACGCGCTCAACAAATCGAACTGGCTTCTTCTGTGATCCGCGAGGATCGACTCGATAAAGATCCACCGGATCTGATCGCCGGAGCCGATGTCGGGTTTGAGCAGGGCGGAGAAGTGACGCGAGCGGCGATGGTGCTGCTGAAATATCCCTCGCTTGAGCTGGTGGAGTATAAAGTTGCCCGCATCGCCACCACCATGCCTTACATTCCAGGTTTTCTTTCCTTCCGCGAATATCCTGCGCTGCTGGCAGCGTGGGAGATGCTGTCGCAAAAGCCGGATTTAGTGTTTGTCGATGGTCATGGGATCTCGCATCCTCGCCGTCTTGGCGTCGCCAGCCATTTTGGTTTGATGGTGGATGTGCCAACGATCGGCGTGGCGAAAAAACGGCTCTGCGGTAAATTCGAACCGCTCTCCAGCGAACCGGGCGCGCTGGCCCCACTGATGGATAAAGGCGAGCAGCTGGCCTGGGTCTGGCGCAGCAAAGCGCGCTGTAACCCGTTGTTTATCGCTACCGGCCATCGGGTCAGCGTGGACAGCGCGCTGGCGTGGGTACAACGCTGCATGAAAGGCTATCGTCTGCCGGAGCCAACGCGCTGGGCGGACGCGGTGGCCTCGGAACGTCCGGCGTTCGTGCGCTATACAGCAAATCAGCCCTAATTCAGGTAAACTGCGGATAATTTCCGTATTTGAGAACTCAACATGTTACAAAACCCAATTCATCTGCGTCTGGAGCGCCTGGAAAGCTGGCAGCATGTCACTTTCATGGCTTGCTTATGCGAACGCATGTACCCCAATTACGCCATGTTCTGCCAGCAAACCGGTTTTGGTGATGGGCAAATTTACCGTCGCATTCTCGATCTCATCTGGGAAACGCTGACCGTTAAAGACGCAAAAGTAAATTTCGACAGCCAACTGGAGAAATTTGAAGAAGCGATTCCTTCAGCCGACGATTTCGATCTGTACGGCGTTTATCCGGCAATCGATGCCTGCGTGGCGTTAAGTGAACTGGTCCATTCGCGTTTGAGTGGTGAAACGCTCGAACACGCGGTGGAAGTGAGTAAGACCTCCATCACGACCGTTGCGATGCTGGAAATGACTCAGGCTGGTCGCGAAATGAGCGATGAAGAGCTTAAAGAAAACCCAGCTGTAGAGCAAGAATGGGACATTCAGTGGGAAATATTCCGACTTTTAGCTGAGTGCGAAGAACGCGATATCGAGCTGATAAAAGGCCTTAGGGCAGACCTGCGTGAGGCGGGTGAGAGCAATATTGGTATAATTTTTCAGCAATAAGACCAGAAAACGTGATTTAACGCCTGATTTGTCGTACCTGGAGTCTTCCCTTTCGCCCCCCGTCTGGTCTACATTTGGGGGGCGAAAAAAAGTGGCTATCGGTGCGTGTATGCAGGAGAGTGCTATTCTGGCATTTCCGTCGCACTCGATGCTTAGCAAGCGATAAACACATTGTAAGGATAACTTATGAACAAGACTCAACTGATTGATGTAATTGCAGAGAAAGCAGAACTGTCCAAAACCCAGGCTAAAGCTGCTCTGGAGTCCACTCTGGCTGCAATTACTGAGTCTCTGAAAGAAGGCGATGCTGTACAACTGGTTGGTTTCGGTACCTTCAAAGTGAACCACCGCGCTGAGCGTACTGGCCGCAACCCGCAGACCGGTAAAGAAATCAAAATTGCCGCAGCTAACGTACCGGCATTTGTTTCTGGCAAGGCACTGAAAGACGCAGTTAAGTAAGATTGCGTGGCAGTGAACAGTTTTAACGAAGGGGTGGTTTCACCCCTTTTGTCTTTCTGGCGTCGATCATTGATGCTGGCAGGTGCGCTGTTTCTCACTGCCTGTAGCCACAACTCTTCACTTCCTCCCTTTACCGCCAGTGGATTTGCTGAAGACCAGGGCGCGGTACGCATCTGGCGAAAAGACAGCGGCGATAATGTGCATCTGCTTGCCGTGTTTAGCCCGTGGCGCAGTGGCGATACCACGACGCGAGAGTATCGCTGGCAGGGCGATAACCTCACGCTCATCAATATCAATGTTTACAGCAAACCGCCGGTGAACATTCGCGCGCGTTTTGACGATCGCGGTGATCTGAGCTTTATGCAACGTGAATCCGATGGGGAAAAGCAGCAGCTTTCTAACGACCAAATCGATTTATACCGTTATCGTGCTGCTCAGATCCGCCAGATTAGCGATGCCTTACGTCAGGGGAGAGTCGTGCTGCGCCAGGGGCGCTGGCATGCGATGGAACAGACCGTGACCACCTGCGAAGGGCAAACCATTAAACCTGATTTAGATTCGCAGGCGATAGCGCATATCGAGCGCCGCCAGAGCCGCTCTTCTGTTGATGTCAGCGTGGCATGGCTGGAAGCGCCCGAAGGTTCGCAATTACTGTTAGTGGCAAACTCTGATTTCTGTCGCTGGCAACCCAACGAGAAAACGTTCTGATTTACCAGTGGCCCATACCCATATGACCGCCACCACCGCAGCCGCCGTAGCCCATGCCCATTCCGGCTCCGCGCGGAATACCCGCTTCAGCCATCGCGATATCCCGTTTCACCCGTAACTCATCTAACGACTGACGCAAATTCTCCATCTCTTTGGCGACCGCGTTAATTTTGCTGCTATCCGGTGGGTTCGCGGCTAACAGGGCATTGTATTCATAACGCTTCGTCACCAGTTGCTGTTGCAGTGCGCTGCTTTGAGCGTAAAAGTCATTATGGATTTTCTGCCACGCTGTCTGTTGTTCGCTGGTCAAAGGCGCGGCATTTTGCTGCCACATACCGTGTCCGCCGTGAGCAAATGCAGATGTCGATCCCATCGCCATTGCTGAAAGCGCCATCATTACCAGGGCAATTTTCGTGTTCCGTTTCATGGTTAATCCTCCAGTGGTTGTCTTACTTCGGGTATTGCATCTTCCGTGCCAACGATGAAACGCTGATATGACGGGTAATCTGGCATGATAAACGAGTAAAAATGACTCGCCTGCTGCGGGTAGCGAGTCATTTTTACTCATTGAAACTTAAGCCTTTGTGTTACAGCGCAGGGTAAGCGCTGATAAAAGATGGCATGATTTCTGCTGTCAGAAAGGGATGAGCAGGCAAAGAAGAAGATGCGTTTTATGCAACGTTCTAAAGACTCCTTAGCTAAATGGTTAAGCGCGATCCTCCCCGTGGTCATTGTTGGGCTGGTAGGGTTGTTTGCGGTGACGGTGATTCGCGATTATGGGCGCGAGACTGCCGCCGCCAGACAAACGCTGCTGGAAAAAGGCAGTGTACTTATTCGCGCTCTTGAATCCGGCTCGCGCGTCGGCATGGGGATGCGCATGCATCATGCGCAGCAGCAGGCCTTACTGGAAGAAATGGCCGGGCAGCCTGGAGTACGTTGGTTTGCGGTCACGGATGAACAAGGAACAATCGTGATGCATAGCAACTCCGGCATGGTGGGAAAACAGCTTTATTCCCCGCAGGAAATGCAGCAGTTACATCTGGGAGATGAAGAAGCGTGGCGGCGGATCGATAGCGCAGACGGCGAGCCTGTTCTGGAAATTTATCGCCAGTTTCAACCGATGTTTGCTGCTGGAATGCACCGGATGCGCCATATGCAGCAGTATGCCGCGACACCACAAGCAATTTTCATCGCTTTCGACGCCAGTAATATTGTGAGTGCCGAAGATCGTGAGCAGAGAAACACCCTGATTATCCTCTTCGCCCTGGCGACGGTCTTGCTGGCAAGCGTATTGTCATTCTTCTGGTATCGCCGCTATCTGCGCTCGCGCCAGCTTCTACAAGATGAAATGAAGCGCAAAGAGAAGCTAGTGGCGCTGGGGCATCTTGCGGCAGGCGTTGCCCACGAAATCCGTAACCCACTTTCCTCGATTAAAGGGCTGGCGAAATACTTTGCCGAACGCGCGCCAGCAGGGGGAGAAGCGCATCAATTGGCGCAGGTGATGGCGAAAGAAGCCGACCGTTTAAACCGCGTGGTAAGCGAGTTGCTGGAACTGGTTAAGCCAACGCATCTGGCTTTGCAGGCGGTGGATCTCAACACGCTGATTAACCACTCATTACAGCTGGTAAGCCAGGATGCAAACAGCCGGGAGATCCAGTTACGCTTTACCGCCAACGACACATTACCGGAAATTCAGGCCGATCCGGACAGGCTGACTCAGGTCCTGTTGAATCTCTATCTCAATGCTATTCAGGCGATTGGTCAGCATGGCGTGATTAGCGTGACGGTCAGCGAAAGCGGCGCGGGCGTGAAAATCAGCGTTACCGACAGCGGTAAGGGAATTGCGGCAGATCAGCTTGAAGCCATCTTCACTCCGTACTTCACCACCAAAGCCGAAGGCACCGGATTGGGGCTGGCGGTCGTGCATAATATTGTTGAACAACACGGTGGTACAATTCAGGTCGCAAGCCAGGAGGGAAAAGGCTCAACGTTCACCCTCTGGCTTCCGGTCAATATTACGCGTAAGGACCCACAAGGATGACGCACGATAATATCGATATTCTGGTGGTGGATGATGACATTAGCCACTGCACTATTTTGCAGGCTTTACTGCGCGGCTGGGGCTATAACGTCGCGCTGGCGAACAGCGGGCGACAGGCGCTGGAGCAGGTGCGGGAACAGGTTTTTGATCTTGTGCTTTGCGATGTGCGAATGGCGGAGATGGACGGCATCGCCACGCTGAAAGAGATCAAAGCGTTAAACCCGGCAATTCCGGTGCTGATTATGACTGCGTACTCCAGCGTCGAGACGGCGGTAGAGGCACTGAAAACTGGGGCGCTGGATTATCTCATCAAGCCGCTGGATTTCGATAACCTACAGGCGACGCTGGAAAAGGCGCTCGCGCATACGCACAGTATTGATGCTGAAACACCTGCGGTGACTGCCAGCCAGTTCGGTATGGTCGGTAAAAGCTCGGCGATGCAACACCTGCTCAGTGAAATCGCCCTCGTCGCGCCATCGGAAGCCACGGTACTGATCCACGGCGATTCCGGCACCGGTAAAGAGCTGGTCGCCAGGGCGATTCACGCCAGTAGCGCACGTAGCGAAAAACCGCTGGTAACGCTCAACTGTGCGGCACTCAACGAATCCTTGCTGGAATCTGAATTGTTCGGTCACGAAAAAGGGGCGTTTACTGGAGCCGATAAACGCCGGGAAGGGCGCTTTGTTGAGGCGGACGGCGGCACGCTGTTTCTCGATGAAATTGGCGATATCTCGCCGATGATGCAGGTGCGTCTGCTGCGTGCGATTCAGGAGCGCGAAGTTCAGCGTGTCGGTAGCAACCAGACTATCTCGGTTGATGTCCGGCTGATTGCGGCGACCCATCGCGATCTTGCCGCAGAGGTGAATGCCGGGCGTTTTCGCCAGGATCTCTACTATCGCCTGAATGTGGTGGCGATTGAAGTACCATCGCTGCGGCAACGGCGGGAAGATATCCCTCTGCTGGCTGGCCATTTTCTGCAGCGCTTTGCCGAGCGTAATCGCAAGGCGGTAAAAGGTTTTACGCCCCAGGCGATGGATCTGTTGATTCATTACGACTGGCCGGGAAATATTCGTGAGCTGGAAAACGCGGTGGAACGGGCAGTGGTGCTGCTGACCGGGGAATATATTTCCGAACGCGAGCTGCCGCTGGCGATTGCCAGTACGCCGATCCCGCTGGGGCAAAGTCAGGATATTCAGCCGCTGGTGGAAGTGGAAAAAGAGGTGATTCTGGCGGCACTGGAGAAAACGGGCGGCAACAAAACTGAAGCCGCCCGTCAGTTAGGGATCACGCGTAAAACGTTATTGGCAAAACTGTCGCGTTAGTTCTGCTCGCGTTCGATAGCACGCCAGCCGATATCTTTCCGGCAGAAGCAGTCGTCCCAGTGGATATCGGTCATTAAGGCATAGGCGCGTTTCTGCGCTTCTGCCACGGTATGACCCAGCGCGGTGACGCACAGTACGCGCCCGCCGCTGGTCACTACCTGCTCGTTATCCGCCAGTTTCGTGCCCGCGTGGAACACTTTGCCGCCTGCCACTTCTTCCAGCGGCAGGCCGTGGATCACGTCACCGGTGCGGTAATCACCCGGATATCCACCCGCAGCCATCACCACGCCGAGAGAAGCGCGTTCATCCCACTCTGACGTTTTCTCGTCCAGTTTGCCTTCACAGGCCGCCAGGCAGAGCTCAACCAGATCGGACTTCATGCGCAGCATAATCGGCTGGGTTTCTGGATCGCCAAAGCGGCAGTTAAATTCGATAACCTTCGGATTGCCCTGTTTGTCGATCATCAGGCCCGCGTAGAGAAAACCGGTGTAGGTGTTGCCTTCCGCCGCCATGCCTTTCACGGTTGGCCAGATGATACGTTCCATGGTGCGCTGATGAACTTCATCGGTTACTACCGGCGCGGGGGAGTAAGCGCCCATCCCGCCCGTGTTTGGTCCGGTATCTTTATCGCCTACGCGTTTGTGATCCTGGCTGGTGGCCATCGGCAGCACATGCTCGCCGTCTACCATCACGATAAAGCTCGCTTCTTCGCCATCGAGGAACTCTTCGATAACGACGCGATGACCCGCGTCGCCAAAAGCGTTGCCCGCCAGCATATCGTGAACAGCCGCTTCCGCTTCTTCCAGCGTCATCGCCACGATAACGCCTTTCCCGGCAGCCAGACCGTCCGCTTTAATGACGATTGGCGCGCCTTTCTCACGCAGATACGCCAGCGCAGGTTCTACCTCGGTGAAGTTCTGGTATTCCGCCGTAGGGATCTTATGGCGGGCCAGGAAATCTTTGGTAAACGCTTTTGAGCCTTCCAGTTGGGCCGCACCTGCGGTTGGGCCGAAGATTTTCAGCCCGGCGGCGCGGAAGGTATCGACCACGCCTTTCACCAGCGGCGCTTCCGGGCCGACGATGGTCAGATCAATCTTTTCGTTTTGTGCGAAATCCAACAGCGCCGGGATATCGGTCACGCCAATAGCAACGTTTTGCAGCGCGGGTTCCAGTGCAGTGCCTGCATTACCCGGAGCAACAAAAACAGTCTCAACCAGCGGCGACTGGGCCGCTTTCCAGGCCAGCGCGTGCTCGCGCCCGCCGTTACCAATCACTAATACTTTCATCTATTGCTCCATTAATGGCGGAAGTGGCGCATGTCGGTGAAGAGCATCGCAATACCGTGCTCGTCGGCGGCGGCAATCACTTCGTCATCACGGATGGAACCGCCAGGCTGGATTACGCAGGTCACGCCCGCAGCGGCGGCGGCATCAATACCGTCGCGGAACGGGAAGAACGCGTCAGAAGCCATCGAGGAACCTTTCACTTCCAGGCCTTCATCGGCAGCTTTAATACCGGCGATTTTCGCGGAGTACACGCGGCTCATCTGGCCCGCGCCAATACCGATGGTCATATTGTTTTTGGCATAGACGATAGCATTGGATTTCACGAACTTCGCCACTTTCCAGCAGAACAGCGCATCGCGCAGTTCCTGTTCGGTCGGCTGACGTTGGGTGACGACGCGCAGTTCTTCCGCACCGACCATCCCCAGGTCACGATCCTGAACCAGCAGACCGCCGTTCACGCGTTTGAAATCAAGACCCGGAACACGCTCGCCCCACTGACCGCAGGTCAGAACGCGTACGTTCTGCTTGGCGGCGGTGATTTTCAGGGCTTCTTCGCTGGCGGAAGGCGCAATAATCACTTCGACAAACTGACGAGAAATGATGGCCTGTGCGGTTTCCGCATCTAGCTCGCGGTTAAAGGCAATGATGCCGCCGAATGCGGAGGTTGGGTCGGTTTTGTACGCGCGATCGTAAGCATCAAGAATGGAATTGCCGATAGCTACACCGCAAGGGTTGGCGTGCTTCACAATCACACATGCCGGCTCGGCGAACTCTTTCACGCACTCCAGCGCCGCATCGGTATCGGCGATGTTGTTATAAGAGAGGGCTTTACCCTGAACCTGGGTTGCGGTAGCAACGGAGGCTTCTTTCACATTCTCTTCTATATAGAAGGCAGCCTGCTGGTGGCTGTTCTCGCCGTAACGCATATCCTGCTTCTTAATGAAGTTCAGGTTCAGCGTGCGTGGGAAGCGACCAGCGGCTTCTTTGCTTTCACCGTGGTACGCCGGAACCATGCTGCCGAAGTAGTTGGCAATCATGCTGTCGTAGGCGGCAGTGTGTTCGAAGGCTTTGATGGCGAGGTCGAAACGGGTTGCAAGCGTCAGCGATCCTTCGTTGTCATCCATCTCTTTAATAATGGCGTCGTAGTCGCTGCTCTTCACCACGATTGCGACATCTTTATGGTTCTTAGCGGCGGAGCGCACCATGGTCGGGCCGCCGATATCGATGTTCTCAACCGCATCTTCCAGCGAGCAACCTTCACGGGCCACGGTCTGGGCGAACGGATACAGGTTAACAACCACCATATCGATAGGCTGGATCTGATGTTCTTCCATAATGGCATCGTCCTGGCCGCGACGGCCCAGAATGCCACCATGTACTTTCGGATGCAGGGTCTTCACGCGTCCATCCATCATCTCCGGGAAACCGGTGTAATCGGAAACTTCGGTTACCGGCAGACCTTTTTCTGCTAACAGACGGGCAGTGCCCCCTGTAGACAGCAGCTCCACACCGCGTGCGGAAAGTGCCTGGGCGAATTCGACGATACCGGCTTTGTCAGAAACACTGAGCAGAGCGCGGCGGACTGGACGACGTTGTTGCATGGTAAATCCCCTGGATTTGACTATTACAGAGAGCGTTAGCTGAATTTTTCGCGAAAAACTCAGCTAACGCCCCTAACGGGGCATCCTTATTTTTCGCCCGCATTGTAACGAAAACGTTTGCGCAACGCTCGCGAATTTTTCTCTTTCAATGGTGATCACAATTTTGACAGTGGTTACCGTGGGAAAAATACAGAAATTACATTGATGATTGTGGATAACTCTGTGCGTAAAAAGGTATAAAGCGGGGTTTTGCTGGGGAATGCAGCAGTCAGTTATTTTTCTGCAATTTTTCTATTGCGGCCTGCGGAGAACTCCCTATAATGCGCCTCCATCGACACGGCGGATGTGAATCACTTCACACAAACAGCCGGTTCGGTTGAAGAG
>NZ_CAOLGM010000049.1:0-30909 GCF_948475835.1 uncultured Escherichia sp.
TCAGGGTGAAGCGGGGGAGTTGCGTATTGGTTTTACTTCGTCCGCTCCTTTTATTCGGGCGGTGTCCGATACGTTATCGCTGTTTCGCCGTGATTATCCTGATGTCCATTTACAAACCCGCGAAATGAACACTCGTGAGCAAATCGCTCCGCTCATTGAAGGAACGCTGGATATGGGATTGCTGCGTAACACAGCGTTACCGGAGACGCTTGAACACGCAGTCATCGTCCATGAACCGCTTATGGCGATGATCCCGCACGATCATCCCCTGGCAAATAACCCGAATGTAACGCTGGCTGAACTGGCGAAAGAACCCTTTGTCTTTTTTGATCCGCACGTCGGGACAGGGCTGTATGACGATATTCTCGGACTGATGCGACGTTACCATTTGACGCCCGTCATCACTCAGGAGGTGGGCGAGGCAATGACCATCATCGGTCTGGTTTCCGCCGGTCTGGGTGTTTCAATTTTGCCTGCTTCATTTAAACGTGTTCAGCTCAACGAAATGCGCTGGGTGCCGATTGCTGAAGAGGATGCGGTTTCTGAAATGTGGTTGGTCTGGCCGAAACATCATGAACAAAGTCCAGCTGCGCGTAACTTTCGTATTCATCTGCTGAATGCTCTCAGGTGAGGGAAATTTCAGCGAAAAAGCCCGAAAAATGTGCTGTTAATCACATGCCTAAGTAAAAATTTGACGACACGTATTGAAGTGCTTCACCATAGCCTACAGATTATTTCGGAGCGCGAAAATATAGGGAGTATGCGGTGGTTGCTGAAAACCAGCCTGGGCACATTGATCAAATAAAGCAGACCAACGCGGGCGCGGTTTATCGCCTGATTGATCAGCTTGGTCCAGTCTCGCGTATCGATCTTTCCCGTCTGGCGCAACTGGCTCCTGCCAGTATCACTAAAATTGTCCGTGAGATGCTCGAAGCACACCTGGTGCAAGAGCTGGAAATCAAAGAAGCGGGGAACCGTGGCCGTCCGGCGGTGGGGCTGGTGGTTGAAACTGAAGCCTGGCACTATCTTTCTCTGCGCATTAGTCGCGGGGAGATTTTCCTTGCTCTGCGCGATCTGAGCAGCAAACTGGTGGTGGAAGAGTCGCAGGAACTGGCGTTAAAAGATGACTCGCCATTGCTGGATCGTATCATTTCCCATATCGATCAGTTTTTTATCCGCCACCAGAAAAAACTTGAGCGTCTAACTTCGATTGCCATAACCCTGCCGGGAATTATTGATACGGAAAATGGCATTGTACATCGCATGCCGTTCTACGAGGATGTAAAAGAGATGCCGCTCGGCGAGGCTCTGGAGCAGCATACCGGCGTTCCGGTTTATATTCAGCATGATATCAGCGCATGGACGATGGCAGAGGCCTTGTTTGGTGCCTCACGCGGGGCGCGCGATGTGATTCAGGTGGTTATCGATCACAACGTGGGGGCGGGCGTCATTACCGATGGTCATCTGCTACACGCAGGCAGCAGTAGTCTCGTGGAAATAGGCCACACACAGGTCGACCCGTATGGGAAACGCTGTTATTGCGGGAATCACGGCTGCCTCGAAACCATCGCCAGTGTGGACAGTATTCTTGAGCTGGCACAGCTGCGTCTTAATCAATCCATGAGCTCGATGTTACATGGACAACCGTTAACCGTGGACTCATTGTGTCAGGCGGCATTGCGCGGCGATCTGCTGGCAAAAGACATCATTACCGGGGTGGGCGCGCATGTAGGGCGCATTCTTGCCATCATGGTGAATTTATTTAACCCACAAAAAATACTGATTGGCTCACCGTTAAGTAAAGCGGCAGATATCCTCTTCCCGGTCATCTCAGACAGCATCCGTCAGCAGGCCCTTCCTGCATATAGTCAGCACATCAGCGTTGAGAGTACTCAGTTTTCTAACCAGGGCACGATGGCAGGGGCTGCACTGGTAAAAGACGCGATGTATAACGGTTCTTTGTTGATTCGTCTGTTGCAGGGTTAACATTTTTTAACTGTTCTACCAAAATTTGCGCTATCTCAATTTGGGCCAGGAAAGCATAACTTAGACTTTCAAGGTTAATTATTTTCCTGGTTTATATTTGTGAAGCATAACGGTGGAGTTAGTGATGCTGAAGCGTTTCTTTATTACCGGTACAGACACTTCTGTAGGGAAAACGGTGGTTTCCCGCGCATTGCTACAAGCGTTAGCCTCCCAGGGAAAAACGGTTGCGGGATATAAACCCGTAGCGAAGGGGAGCAAAGAGACACCCGAAGGGCTGTGTAATAAAGATGCCCTGGTGTTGCAGAGTGTTTCAACCATCGAACTGCCTTATGAAGCAGTTAATCCTATCGCGTTAAGCGAAGAAGAAAGTAGCGTGGCGCACAGTTGCCCAATCAATTACACCCTCATTTCAAACGGCCTGGCAAACCTGACCGAAAAAGTCGATCATGTCGTGGTAGAAGGGACTGGCGGCTGGCGCAGTCTGATGAATGATTTGCGTCCACTCTCTGAATGGGTAGTGCAGGAACAACTGCCGGTGTTGATGGTTGTCGGTATTCAGGAAGGTTGCATTAACCATGCACTGCTAACAGCTCAGGCGATCGCCAACGACGGGCTGCCGCTCATTGGCTGGGTGGCTAACCGAATCAACCCAGGACTGGCGCATTATGCGGAAATCATTGATGTGCTGGGTAAAAAACTTCCGGCACCGCTCATTGGTGAACTGCCTTATCTGCCGCGCGCCGAACAGCGTGAACTGGGGCAATACATCCGCTTAGCTATGCTGCGCAGTGTGCTGGCGGTAGATAGAGTCACGGTGTAACGTCCGCGAAATTACCGACGCAATTACGCAGGCAATCAATAAACCGGGGAGTAGCTGATACTCCCCGGTCATTTCACATATCATCAACGTCGACATAATCGGCGCGTGCGTGGTCGCCGCCAACAGTGTCGCCATCCCGGTCAATCCGAGTAAAAGTGTAATTTCTTCGCCATCAGGGAACCATAATCCCAGGCTACGACCATACAACATGCCAATGGCAAGACCGATAAATAGCGTCGGTGTAAAGACACCACCGGGTGCGCCGGAACCGCTACTCGCCAGCACGGCACACAGTTTACAAAGGAAGATCCCGGCAATGATCATTAACAGTGGTGGGGCGGTTAAAAAGGATTGTACGGTGCTATAGCCGTTGCCCCACACTGCAGGTGTGAACAGGGAAAGCAGACCCACGATCAACCCGCCTAGTGCCAGTTGCCAGGGCGGCGCAAGTTTGAGACTCACAAATCCACGATGACAGGCGTTCATTAACGTTAACAACAGTGGTCCGCACAGACCTGCCAGCACACCTGTACTGATAATCAGCGCATAGTCACGAGCCTGAACCGTCACTGAGAGTTGTACGTTGTAGAGTAACGCGTCGCTATGATTAATCAGATTGCTAACCAGCAATGCCACGACGGCGGAAATAATCACCGGGCCGAGAGAGGCCAACATCATAGTGCCAAACAGCACTTCGGCTATAAATAAACTGCCAGCAAGCGGGGCACGATAGGCCGCAGCCATTCCCGCCGCGGCCCCACAGGCGATCCATAATTTCCACTCCTGGCGTGGCGTAAAACGTTGGGCAAAACAGGAGGCGGCAAGGGCAGCTAAAAGAATCATCGCACCTTCGCGACCAATTGCACTGCCGCTGGTTACTACCAGCAGAGAGGCAAGCGATTTAACCAGGCTTGCTGCGTAATCGAACTGTCCATCGGTTTGCAACGCTTCCATGTAATCGGTCGGCGCATGAGGGCGTTGTTGGGTAAATTTCTGCCAGCCCATCAGCAACAAACCCGCCGCCAGTCCGCCGAGCGCCGGAGTTAGCAACCGTCGCCAGGGGGAAAGGTTTGTCGCTGCATTGACCAGACTGCCGGAGTCATTATTGAGGAACAACCACTCCAGTAGCAGCATCGCATGACGAAACCCGGCAACGGCAAAGGCCGCGAGAATACCGACGACTGTTGCGATAAGCAGACGGCGGAACATAGTGCGCAGATCCGGATAGATGTGTAGATGATGCATGAGCAGAAATGGGCAATGAAACACGGGCGACTATTTTGCGGCAAAAGAGGCCAGCCGCAAAAGCAGTGCGTGCTTTAAGAGATAAAAAAAACGTGACACTGTAACCTATTATTGCCGGATTGCGCGTAATCGTCACCATCCGGCAATATTACGGTGATCCTATCGAAACAGCGGTTTAACCGCGACAGGAATTAACAGTTGTGATTGCCATTGCGCCAGCGTTAAGCGAGCCAGTTCACCCAGTGCACGGTAGAAAGGGTGTTCTGCTTTTTCGATAAAAACATCAAGAAAACGTGTTGACCACGGAAAAAGGTGCCATGCCAGCAATTCTTCGCATTCTGTCTGGCGACCATTTTCCGCCAACCACGCAGCCATCAACAGCAGTGAACCAAAATGATCTTCCGGTTCGTTTTGCTTCATTTCAAACTGAATGCCTTTCTCGCGCATCCACTGACGAAGTGCCAATGTTGAATCGCCAAACAGCACAGATTCGCGATCCAGCCAGACCGACCCCCACGGCGGAGACGGCAGTGCCCACGGGCCGACAAACAAACGCTGCCAGGCCTGGGCGTGAGTCTCTTCACACTGTGTCTGAAAAGCCGTCACCAGCGGCGCTAATGACGCTTCTGGTAGAGGCCACTGAGTTTCCCAGCCGTCACTGGTGAGTACCGCAACCAGAGGTGCGGCTTCCGCACTCTCTGGAGCGTAATAAAACAGCGCGCCCAACACGCGCGCCGCGACAGAAAAATTATCTTGCTGTGAAAAATGGGTCATTCCTAACATCCTGAAATGTGCGGGTTGCCCCGCACCAATTTGTTAACCTGCAATAGCCATTCCTACTGTCATGTGCAGGCCATAAAAGAGCACACGCCCGATCATCTCACCGCCAAGTATGAGGATTAGCCCCAGAATAAGTCCGGCAACGTGAGGTTCACGGCGACGAATGAGCGGGCAAAGCCAGCATCCAAGACCTGCGCATAACAATACCACACGCCAGACCTGTAAGGAGGCGTAATCTGGTACCAGTGCGCTGGCTTGTTGCACGGATGAGTGAATAGACGCCAGAGACAAACCTTGCAGCACAATCACCCCGGCACAAGCGATCAGCGCCAGAACGCTAATGATGGCAAATGGTGTGGTATTAAATGTAACGCGGGCTGCCCGCAGAATTGCGGCAGCAAGTATTGGACCGCTCAACAATACCGTCAGGAAGAAAGCCAGCGTAGTGTAACCGTTATGCCAGGTTGGCACAGTGTCGATTTGATACACGCAGGTCATCATCCAGACGAAAATGACGCCGAGCGCCATGCTGACAAGTAACCAGAGTTTCCCCAACGCTTGCGGCATTTTACCGATGACCGCCACCAGCCACCATAGTCCGCCAACGGCAAAAAATATGGAACCGGCAGCAATCTCGTTACTCAGACCAGAAGCTCCGATTCGATTCAGCGAGTTAAACGCCCGCAGTGGCGATCCCAGGTGCATGACAGAGGCAATAAACCCGATGCCCATCAACAGCCAGAGGAAAAACATGCCACGGACAATACGCTGACGGTCTGCGTCATTTTTGGCGGCGAACCAGCCAATTCCGCTAACAATCAGCGCGCCTACTACGCATTGACCCAATACGGTAAAGATAACCAGTGGCCACTCATGCCATCCATTTCCCATTTTACACTTCCTCCGGATTAGCCAGATAACCAGTGGTATCGCCGGTCGGGCGGCTGTTGGCGTTAGGTTTGATAACGATATTGGGTTTTGTGAAATGCGCGCGCGGCAGTGGCGCGACGGCAGCCAGAGTGCCGTGCTTCTGGCGCAGCTCTTCAATTGGACCGAACTCAAGTGCACGCAGCGGGCAGGATTCGACACATATGGGTTGTTTCCCCTCGGCGACGCGCGAATAACAACCATCGCACTTCGTCATGTGCCCTTTTTCAGCATTGTACTGTGGCGCGCCGTACGGACAAGCCATGTGGCAGTAGCGGCAGCCGATACAAACATCTTCATCAACCACCACAAAGCCATCTTCACGCTTATGCATTGCGCCGCTGGGGCAGACTTTTGTACATGCGGGGTCATCGCAATGGTTACAGGAGATGGAGAGATAATAAGCGAACACGTTCTGGTGCCAGACGCCATTATCTTCCTGCCAGTCGCCGCCAGCGTATTCATAAATACGGCGGAAACTGACTTCCGGGCCAAGATCTTTAAAATCTTTGCACGCCAGTTCGCAGGTTTTACAGCCAGTACAGCGGCTGGAATCGATAAAAAATCCATATTGTGTGGTCATGGGCTACTCCTTAAACCTTTTCGATCTGGACAAGATTGCTGTGCGACGGGTTTCCCTTTGCCAGCGGTGAAGGGCGGTGAGAGGTCAGAATATTGATACTGCCGCCGTGATCGACCCGGTCACCAAACATATCCGCTTTAAGCCACGCACCTTGCCCGATGGCGGTAACGCCAGGCAGAATACGCGGAGTCACTTTTGCGGCAATCAGCATTTCTCCATTATTGTTAAATACCCGCACGGTATCGCCATGACGGATACCGCGTGCCTGAGCATCAATGGGGTTGATCCACACCTCTTGTGGGCAGGCCTGCTGTAACACATCAATATTGCCGTAGCTGGAGTGGGTACGCGCTTTGTAGTGGAAGCCCGTTAACTGCAGTGGATAGGTTTTCCGCAGGGGATCGTCCCAGCCATCAAAACCTGGGGTATACGCAGGAAGGGGATGAATAATTTCATCTTTTTTCAATTCCCAGGTATCTGCAATCTTCGCCAGTCGTTCCGAATAAATTTCGATTTTCCCCGAAGGTGTTTTCAACGGGTTTGCCTGTGGATCTTCACGGAATGCGCGGAAAGCGACGTAGTGTTCTTCCGGGCATTTTTTCTTAAAGATCCCGGTCGTTTTCATCTCCTCGTAGTCGGGCATCTCAGGGTTACGTTCCTTCGTTTTCGCATGGAGATATTTGATCCATTCATGCTGACTGCGACCTTCAGTAAAGGTTTGATAAACGTCTGGTCCTAAGCGTTTGGCGACTTCACTCAGCATCCAGTAGATGGGTTTGCGTTCAAATTTTGCTGAGGTTGCGGGTTGGGCGAGGATCACATAGCCCATATTCCCTGCAGATTCATGAGAGATAAGGTCTTCTTGCTCTGTTGGCATCAGGTCGGGCAACAGGATATCGCAATACTTAGCCGAGGCCGTCATGAAGTGGTCAATGCCAACAATCATCTCGCACTTGCTGTCATCCTGAAGCACCTCATGGGTGTGATTGATGTCGCCATGTTGATTGATCAATGTGTTACTGGCGTAGCACCATAAAAACTTGATGGGGACATCCAGTTTTTCTTTTCCACGAACACCATCACGGGTCGCGGTCATTTCCGTACCATGGTCGATGGCATCTGTCCATGTAAAGACGGAAATCTGCGTTTTAACAGGATTCTCAAGCATCGGGAACCATTCTACCCCCAGATCCCAGCTACCTTCGCGTACACCTGAGTTGCCGCCGTTTATGCCGACGTTACCGGTGAGAACGGAAAGCATGGCAATAGCGCGGGACGTTTGCTCGCCGTTGGAATGTCGTTGTGGCCCCCAACCCTGACAAATATAAGCAGGTTTTGCTGAACCGATCTCTCGTGCCAACTGGATAATTTTTTCTGCCGGGATGCTGGTGATTTTTGCTGCCCATTCCGGCGTTTTAGCTATGCCGTCAGGCCCTTCGCCCAGAATATAGGCTTTATAATGCGCGTTACGTGGTGCGTTGGCGGGCAGCGTTTTTTCATCGTAACCAACACAATATTTGTCGAGAAATGGCTGATCGACCATGTTTTCAGTAATCAGTACCCAGGCAATCGCACAGGCCAGTGCGCCATCGGTGCCAGGGCGAATGGGCAGCCATTCATCTTCACGCCCGGCAGCAGTGTCGTTATAACGTGGATCGATGACGATCATGCGTGCGTTTGAACGTTCGCGGGCTTGCTCGACGTAGTAAGTGACACCACCGCCGCTCATCCGCGTTTCTGCCGGGTTATTTCCGAACATAACGACCAGTTTCGTATTGGCGATATCATCCGGGCTGTTGCCATCATTGGCACCGAACATATAACTCATTGCGGCACTGATCTGTGCGGTACTGTAGCTGCCATAGCGACTGAGAAAACCACCGCAAGAGTTCATCAGACGGTACGGGACGTTTGAGTTGGTGATGTTTCCGCCATCTACGCCTGTTCCGTACAGGACATGTACAGCCTCATTGCCGTAATCTTTCAGGATCCGCCGAAGATTATCACTGATGGTATCCAGGGCTTCGTCCCAACTTATCCGTTCAAATTTACCTTCACCGCGCTTGCCGACGCGCTTCATGGGATATTTCAACCTATCAGGATGATTCATCCGTCGGCGGATAGAGCGCCCGCGTAAACACGCTCGAACCTGATGGTTACCGTAGACGTCGTCACCTGTCGTATCAGACTCCACCCAGTACACGGTGTCATCTTTCACATGCAAACGTAACAGACAGCGGCTCCCGCAGTTAACGGTGCAGGAACTCCAGACCGCTTTCTCTTCTACCGGAGCCTCTGCCGCCCGGACCATTTGGGAAAATGGCAGAGTGAAAGCACTGCTTGCCAGCGCAAGACTGCCAAGTGCGGAGGTTTTCATCAGACTTCTACGGCTGATTTCAGCCTTCATGAGCGCCTCTGTGGTATGGATTTTCATCATTACTCACTTATTGCTTTTCAAACAAAATGTCATGCCAGAATTTATGGTTGTCGTGGGTTATATTTTTTCGATCTCGACCAGATTAGTGTGCTGCGGGTTTCCCTTCGCCAGTGGTGAAGGGCGCAGAGTGGTTAGCGTATTCACACAGCCGCCATGGTCGATTTTATCGCCAGACATATTGGCCTCGTGCCAGGCTCCCTGGCCCATAGCGCTAACTCCAGGGAGAATACGTGGTGTTACTTTGGCTGGTAGCCGAACTTCGCCACGATGGTTAAACACCCGCACCATATCGCCGTTGGCAATCCCACGTTTCTGCGCATCTATAGGGTTGATCCACACCTCCTGACGGCAGGCAGCCTTCAGGAGATCAATATTGCCGTAGGTCGAGTGAGTACGGGATTTGTAATGGAAACCAAACAGTTGCAGTGGGAAGGTTCTACGTTCAGGGGAGTTCCAGCCTTCAAAGGTTGAGGCATAAACTGGCAATGGGCTTATCACTTCATCTTTTTCCAGTTCCCAGGTACGGGCAATTTCCGCCAGCCTGCTGGAATAAATTTCAATCTTACCGGAAGGCGTTTTAAGTGGATTTGCCTCGGGGTCGTCACGAAATGCTTTGTAGGCGACAAAATGGCCATTGGGATCTTTACGCTTATAGATACCCATTTTTTTCAGTTCGTCGTAAGACGGTAACGCCGGATCTTTGGCAAGCATTTTGGCGTACAGATGTTGTAACCATTGTTCCTGCGTGCGACCTTCTGTGAACTTTTGATAGACGTCAGGTCCAAGACGTTTCGCGACTTCACTCAGGATCCAGTAAATCGGTTTGCGTTCGAATTTTTCGCTGGTGACAGGCTGGAGGAAAATGAGATATCCCATGTTACCGGCGTAGTCGTTAGGAATAATATCTTCCTGCTCAACGGTCATCAGGTCTGGCAGCAGAATGTCGGCATATTTTGCCGATGAGGTCATAAAGTTTTCGATGATCACAATCATTTCGCATTTCGATTCGTCCTGCAGAATTTCATGCGTTTTGTTGATGTCAGAATGCTGATTAACGAGGGTATTTCCCGCGTAGTTCCAGATGAACTTAATGGGCACATCCAGTTTATCTTTGCCGCGGACGCCGTCGCGGATTGCCGTCATTTGCGGACCATGATCGATAGCATCTGTCCAGCTGAAGCAGGAGATTGACGTTTTGACCGGATTATCCAGCACCGGCAGGCGTTCTATGGTAATGGTATAGGTCGATTCACGCGCGCCACTATTTCCGCCGCTGATGCCGACATTGCCCGTCAAAATAGGTAACATAGCAATAGCGCGTGCAGTCAGTTCGCCGTTTGCCTGGCGTTGCGGCCCCCAGCCCTGGCAGATATAAGCGGGTTTTGCTGTGCCAATTTCACGCGCCAGTTTGATGATACGGTCTACCGGGATACCGGTAATTTGCGAAGCCCACTGCGGCGTTTTCGCTGTGTTATCATCACCTTCACCAAGAATATAGGCTTTATAGTGACCATTTTTGGGTGCATCTGCGGGTAAGGTTTTTTCGTCATAGCCGACGCAGTATTTATCGAGAAAAGGTTGATCAACGAGATTTTCGTTAATCAATACCCAGGCAATACCCGCAACCAGCGCGGCATCGGTGCCCGGGCGAATAGGGAGCCATTCATCTTCACGACCAGCAGCCGTATCGGTATATCGCGGATCGATAACAATCATTTTGGCGTTCGATTTCTCGCGCGCTTTTTCAAGAAGATAAGTGATGCCACCGCCGCTCATGCGGGTTTCTGCCGGGTTGTTACCAAACATCACGACCAGCTTGCTGTTTTCAATATCCGTGGTGCTGTTGCCATCATTACTGCCGTAGGTGTAGGGCATGGCACAGGAAATTTGCGCGGTGCTGTAGGAGCCATACTGATTGAGTGAACCGCCGTAGCAGTTCATCAGGCGTTTGACCGCCGAGGCTGATGGCGAAGAGCGGGTCATATTGCCGCCAACAATCCCCGAAGAGTACTGAATATATACAGCCTCATTGCCATATTGTTCGACGGTTTTTTTCAGGCTACTGGCGATAGTATCCAGGGCTTCATCCCAGCTAATCCGTTCGAATTTGCCTTCACCGCGTGTACCCACGCGTTTCATTGGGTAATTCAAGCGATCGGGATGATTAATACGCCGGCGGATGGATCGACCACGCAAACAGGCGCGTACTTGATGATTGCCATACTCGTCGCTGCCGGTGTTGTCAGTTTCCACCCAGGTGACTTCATTATCTTTAACATGTAGACGAAGTGCACAGCGGCTACCACAGTTGACGGAACAGGCACCCCAGATCACTTTTTCGCTGGCCTGTTGTACCGCTGCCGCTGCACTGCGCAGGGTGAACGGTAAAGAAAAACCGCCTGCAGCCAGCGCCAGAGAACCTATCGCGGTTGATTTAACGAGTGTTCTGCGGCTGATGCCCACCATTCGGTCATTTTTGGACATAACTCACTCCCTGTTCTTTATCGTTATATAAATGTTTATATATTGAATATTTAGCGCGCTAACAATAGAGGGAGTCTACCCATTTTGGGTTAAGAATTATTAATCCATATCAATAGAAGGGTATGAGTAATAAGGTGGGATTATGTTGTATGTTCAAATCGCCGGATGTGTCGTATCCGGCGTTCAGTCGATAATGTATTACTGCGGTTCGGCAGGCGCGCCATCCTGGGTAGACTGCGCGGGAGCAGAGACGTTACCGCTGGTGGTGCGGGTGTAGAGAATTTTATGCGTATCATTAGCACAATGCCCGACGACCTGGGAATCAGGCTGATCAACCTGGTCATTGGGTACAATACTTAACGTGAAGCTGCTTTCGGGTACGCCATTATTGATAATGCGCTGTGATATATCGCTCTGTATGCGCTCACAGGATCCCGGCGCGGCGAGTACCGCGGGTGAGGCGAGGGCGAGCAGAAGCGCGGCACAGCAGGTTGAGAGTTTCATCATAAGCTCCTTACGCGAAGATAACTTCTTTAAGCATAGCATTTAACGTGTAAAGTACTGTATTTGCTACTATGATTGAGAATCATCTCTACTCTCTGGTGACTGTTGTGAAATACAAATTACTACCATGCTTACTCGCGATATTCCTCACAGGATGTGACCGCACAGAGGTAACACTTTCATTTACCCCTGAGATGGCCAGTTTCTCTAATGAATTCGATTTTGATCCGCTGCGTGGTCCGGTAAAAGATTTCACTCAGACATTAATGGATGAGCAAGGTGAAGTGACGAAACGTGTTTCTGGGACTTTGTCGGAAGAAGGCTGTTTTGATTCACTCGAATTACTGGATCTGGAAAATAATACCGTGGTCGCTCTGGTACTGGACGCCAATTATTACCGTGATGCCGAGACGCTGGAGAAGAGAGTACGTTTACAGGGAAAATGCCAGCTAGCAGAATTACCTTCTGCCGGGGTGAGTTGGGAAACCGATGATAATGGCTTCGTGATTAAAGCCAGCAGCAAACAAATGCAGATGGAATATCGCTATGATGATCAGGGTTATCCGCTGGGTAAAACCACGAAAAGTAACGACAAAACATTATCTGTCAGCGCCACGCCATCAACGGATCCGATCAAAAAATTAGATTACACAGCGGTTACTTTACTGAATAATCAACGGGTTGGTAATGTAAAACAGAGCTGTGAATATGACAGTCACGCTAATCCGGTGGACTGTCAGCTAATCATTGTTGATGAAGGAGTAAAACCCGCCGTCGAACGGGTTTACACCATCAAAAATACGATCGATTATTATTAATGCTATTGTGCGGTCGGCTTCAGGAGAGTCTGACCCGGTGTTTTGTGCTCTGCCAGATACTGATGCTGGAATATACACATGCGAATGGCATTACGATATTGACCATTAATAAAGAACTCGTGCATCAATTCACCTTCAACCGAAAAGCCAAGCTTGCGGTAAATGTGAATCGCTTTTTCATTCTCTTTATCAACGATCAGATACAGCTTATAGAGATTGAGAACGGTAAAGCCATAGTCCATTGCTAATTTGGCGGCACGGGTTGCCAGACCTTTCCCCTGATACTCCGGGGAGATAATTATCTGAAATTCTGCCCGGCGATGTACATGGTTAATTTCCACCAGCTCCACCAGACCGGCTTTTTCGCCGTCACATTCCACCACAAAGCGCCGTTCGCTCTGATCGTGAATATGCTTATCATACAGATCAGAGAGTTCAACAAAGGCTTCGTAGGGTTCCTCAAACCAGTAACGCATCACACTGGCGTTATTGTCGAGTTGATGTACATAGCGTAAATCTTCACGCTCCAGCGGGCGTAGCTTAACACTGTGGGCGCTTGGCATAACGTGTCCTTACATTCCTTAAATCAATAACAGGTTAGGGGGTAATAACGCGGCCAGTTCGACGGTCCAGGCAGCGCAAAGTATTTGGCTCCCAGTAGGCATTGATGTTGGCGCTTTGCTCACATTTATCGCGGTTATCAAAAGCGGCGTCGGCTTTATCCCACTCTTTTTCAGTGCGTTTATTCACTTTCTGACGCAGATTGCGCGTGTCATTCCATTGCTCTTTTTCCATAGCGGCGTGCTGGCGGCTTTGTGCACTGTCGCCAGACTCAATCACCAGTTTGTTAGTTTCGGCATGAACAGTTGTGCTCAGTGCCAGTGCGCAAGGCAGCAGAAAAGCGAGCAGGCCGATTCGTTTGCTGAGAGTGATTTTCATAATTCATTCCCTGTATGAATGATTAAAGGAGATTCTACACCATCCACTGCGAACGCAAAACGTACCAGGAGGGTGTTTATATTGATGATATTATGTCGCCCTATAACTATACATGATGTCAATAAGTGACAAAGATGATTAAAACAACGTTACTATTTTTTGCTACTGCGCTGTGTGAAATTATTGGATGCTTTCTGCCCTGGTTGTGGTTAAAACGAAACGCCAGTATCTGGCTGTTGCTTCCGGCGGGGATTTCACTGGCGCTGTTTGTCTGGTTGTTAACGTTGCATCCAGCGGCGAGTGGGCGTGTTTACGCGGCTTATGGTGGCGTTTATGTCTGCACGGCGTTGATGTGGCTGCGCGTTGTGGATGGCGTGAAACTGACTCTTTATGACTGGACGGGTGCGTTGATTGCGCTTTGCGGCATGTTGATCATTGTTGCGGGCTGGGGGCGCACGTAGGAACATAAATCCATTTTATCAATAAGATAAGAGGAAGTGTCAGCTGACAAAAGGTATTCTATTTCATCTTTTGTCAACCATTCACAGCGCAAATATACGCCTTTTTTTGTGATCACTCCGGCTTTTTTCGATCTTCATACTTGTATGGTAGTAGCTCAGTTGCGTAGATTTCATGCATCACGACAAGCGATGCAAGGAATCGAACATGAAGATCGTAAAGGCTGAAGTTTTTGTTACCTGTCCGGGGCGTAATTTCGTCACATTAAAAATCACCACTGAGGACGGTATTACGGGCCTTGGGGATGCCACCCTCAATGGACGTGAGCTTTCCGTGGCCTCTTATTTGCAGGATCACCTTTGTCCGCAGCTTATTGGTCGCGATGCGCACCGTATCGAAGATATCTGGCAGTTTTTCTATAAAGGTGCTTACTGGCGTCGCGGTCCGGTTACGATGTCGGCCATTTCAGCGGTTGATATGGCGCTGTGGGATATTAAAGCCAAAGCTGCCAACATGCCGCTTTACCAGTTACTCGGCGGCGCGTCTCGTGAAGGGGTGATGGTTTATTGCCATACCACCGGTCACAGTATTGATGAAGCTCTGGATGATTATGCCCGTCATCAGGAGCTGGGATTCAAAGCCATCCGCGTGCAGTGCGGAATCCCTGGAATGAAAACCACCTACGGCATGTCGAAAGGTAAAGGTCTGGCTTATGAACCCGCAACCAAAGGACAGTGGCCGGAAGAGCAGCTGTGGTCGACGGAGAAATACCTCGATTTCATGCCGAAATTGTTTGACGCGGTACGTAACAAGTTTGGTTTTAATGAACATTTGCTGCATGACATGCACCATCGCTTAACGCCTATTGAAGCGGCGCGCTTTGGTAAAAGCATTGAAGATTATCGCATGTTCTGGATGGAAGACCCGACGCCTGCGGAAAACCAGGAATGCTTCCGTCTCATTCGCCAACATACCGTCACACCCATCGCAGTGGGTGAAGTCTTCAACAGCATCTGGGACTGCAAACAACTGATTGAAGAGCAACTCATCGATTATATCCGCACCACGCTGACCCATGCAGGCGGAATTACCGGTATGCGCCGGATTGCCGATTTTGCTTCGCTGTATCAGGTACGTACTGGCTCACACGGTCCTTCCGATTTGTCACCAGTCTGCATGGCTGCGGCGCTGCACTTTGATCTGTGGTCCCCAATTTCGGTGTCCAGGAGTACATGGGTTATTCCGAACAAATGCTCGAAGTCTTCCCGCACAACTGGACTTTCGATAACGGCTATATGCATCCGGGAGACAAACCGGGTCTTGGCATCGAATTCGATGAAAAGCTGGCGGCGAAATATCCCTATGAACCTGCTTATCTGCCAGTCGCACGTCTGGAAGATGGCACGCTGTGGAACTGGTAAGGAGTAAGGTAATGAAAAGCATTTTAATTGAAAAACCGAATCAACTGTCGATTATCGAACGTGAAATACCCACCCCGTCAGCGGGTGAAGTACGAGTAAAAGTGAAACTTGCCGGAATTTGTGGTTCAGATAGCCATATTTACCGTGGGCATAATCCTTTTGCGAAATATCCGCGCGTCATTGGTCATGAATTCTTTGGCGTCATTGATGCGGTGGGTGAAGGTGTGGAAAGCGCCAGAGTCGGTGAACGCGTTGCTGTCGATCCGGTGGTCAGCTGTGGGCATTGCTATCCGTGCTCTATAGGTAAGCCGAACGTTTGTACGACACTTGCTGTATTAGGTGTGCACGCTGACGGTGGTTTCAGTGAATATGCCGTGGTTCCGGCAAAAAATGCGTGGAAAATTCCTGAAGCAGTGGCCGATCAATATGCGGTGATGATCGAACCTTTTACCATTGCGGCTAACGTTACCGGTCATGGTCAACCGACTGAAAATGATACCGTTCTGGTTTATGGTGCCGGTCCAATCGGCCTGACGATCGTTCAGGTATTAAAAGGCGTCTATAACGTTAAAAATGTGATTGTTGCCGATCGCATTGATGAACGACTGGAAAAAGCGAAAGAGAGCGGGGCAGACTGGGCGATTAATAACAGCCAGACACCGCTTGGCGAGATTTTCGCTGAAAAAGGCATCAAGCCGACATTAATTATCGATGCGGCTTGTCATCCTTCTATCCTGAAAGAGGCCGTAACGCTGGCTTCTCCAGCGGCACGTATTGTATTGATGGGCTTCTCCAGTGAACCGTCTGAAGTGATTCAGCAAGGAATTACCGGAAAAGAACTCTCTATTTTCTCTTCACGCTTAAATGCAAATAAATTTCCGGTTGTTATCGACTGGTTAAGTAAAGGGTTAATTAAACCAGAAAAATTAATTACCCATACGTTTGATTTCCAGCATGTTGCTGATGCCATTAGTTTATTTGAACAGGATCAAAAACATTGCTGCAAAGTCTTACTCACTTTTTCTGAATAATACCAATAACGGCGAGTAAGTAGTACGCATCTTACCTCTTTTTTAGAGATAACCATTATGACAATAGAAAAACACGAAAGAAGCACTAAGGATTTGGTGAAAGCAGCAGTATCGGGATGGCTGGGCACTGCGCTTGAATTTATGGATTTCAAGAGTCATACGTGTTAACTATTTGATAAATATTAAATTAATTTTTCATTGCTTCGTTATGGGGCATGGTTGGGGCAAACTCGCTTAACTGTGTATTTAACAAAGCTACCTGTGCATTATTGTTTTCAGACATCCATTTTCCGTATACCTGAAATACCATTTGCGCATCTGCATGGCCCATCTGGTTTGCTATAAATGCCGGGTTAGCACCAGCTGTCAGCGACCAGCAGGCATAAGTATGTCTCGACTGATATGATTTTCGATGGCGGAGTCCGGCACGTTTTATCGCTGCGTCCCACATCTGCCTTATTGAGTCAACGGTAAAATGGTCACCATAATTTTTTACTCTCGCTGACACTTCAGGTTGAAAAACAAAGGTGCATTTTTGTTTTTCTGTTCTGCCATACTCTCTGAGGTGAACATCAATGATATGCTCTTTGCTCAGTCTCGTTAATGTCATCTGACTCCGGAGAGCGTCGATTGCTGGCTTAATAAGATGAATGACCCGATTGGTTCCCGCCTGTGTTTTTGGTACCGTGAAACGGTCTTTTGCTAAATTTCTCCTGATCATCATTGTTCCATTTTTCAGATCTATGTCCTCCCATCCAAGTGCACACAGCTCACCAGGGCGAACGCCAGTATAAACAGAAACACACCATAAATTTTTGGCTTGCTGATTTCTGCACGCATCGATAAGACGGATGAATTCCTCCCGCGAAAGAGGATCCGGAATGGTTCTTGATTCCTTTAATGGCGAGATCCCCTTAAACGGGTTATCTGCCAAGTAACCGTTATCAACACCAAACTGGAACACGGCGTTAAGATTTGTCATGTAATTATTTACAGTTACAGCCGATCTCCCTGGTTGTGTAACAATATAGTTACTTTTGGGGATCTGGTATCCAGTCAGTAGCTCTTTACGAACCTCCAGTAATTTTTCTTTATTAATCGATGAGGCAAGATTTTTTTCACCGATTATGCTCAGGATATTTTTGATGACGGCACGGTATGTGTTGAGTGATGTTTTTGCGACTTCAGTTTCTTTCAGTGCCAGAAATTTTTCAGCCAGTTCTTTTATGGTTAAATCTTGTCGGGCCTCACCAAATTTTTCCAGATTGCGTGAGGAGGGAAACTGTTTTGCATAGTCGAAAACACCAGTTTTTATTGCGTAACAAACAGAGGCGCGTAGTTCACCTGCAACGCGCCTGTTTTTTGCTGTGTCAGGAACCCCCAGATTTTCCCTGACTCTTACGCCTTTTTAAACAAACCAGATACGTAATTTCCCTCCATGGTTTTCCACGCCTGTCGGATATTTCATTTCAACTTCTCTCATTAGTTAGTGTGGCTTTTAGTCAAGTAAGATGACGTCTTGGTCTCGCTGATGCCTGGCGCTCAATCCAGCGATCAATTTCTTCCAGGTTGTAAAAGCATGGGCTGTTATCCCATGGCATACCGTCATGAGCGACATGCTTATATTCCCTTCCTTCCATAAACGATTTTTCCCGGGCCTTTTTTAACGTACCTTTTTTTATTCCTTTCAGCGCAATTAACTGCTCTTCGGATACCCATTTGCCGGGAGAGACAATCATGATTACTTCGCTCATCGATTTCTTTATCTCTTACATTAGACGAGCGCCGGTTGCAGAATACCAGTCACAACCGGCGACAGTTGAACATTAAGAATCAGCCTGACTCGGGATCAGTTTTTGCCAGATAACTGAAACGTATTTTGCCTGGTAACGGGCGTCATCAAGTGCATTATGGCGCTCACCTTCGAATGGAATAGCCGTTCTGGCATCGAAGTCTATGGCTTTCCCCAGCTCAACGATTGTGCGTACATCGCGATCGTTGTAGTAACGCCACGGGCAGGGGATCCCCTGCCGTTCGTATGAACGGCGCAAAATCGTGTTGTCGAAGTTGGCTCCATTTCCCCAGACCTGAACAAAAAATTCACCGGAGTTTTCGTCGATAAATTCCCGCAATTGTAACAGTGCATCATCTAACGGGATTTCATCGGTCATAATGGCAGATTGCGCTTCGCGTGATTGCTTAAGCCACCATTTAATGGTGTCCCGATCAATGACTCCGCCAGCAGTTTCCAGATCGATAGTCTTACTAAATTCCGGTCCCATATCTCCGGTTTGCGGATCGAAAAATATTGCACCTATTGAGATGATCGGGGCATCAGGATTTTTTCCCATGGTTTCAAGGTCTATCATTAGATGGTCACACGTCCTGCTGGTGGATGTGATTTCGTGATGACCGTTCACCTTAATTGAGTGATCTGCCGTCTCGCCAGTTTCATTATCGCTATCGTGATGCTGATTGCCGCCAGCATTCTCCTTGTGTGGATGTTCAGCGCCTTCCATTTTCTCCGGATCATCTTCCTGAACTTCAACCTGATACTCTTCATCGAATGTTTCTTGGTATGTTGCGTCGCCCATCACCGCGCCACAATCAGGGCAGTTGCCACCGCCGGTCTGACCGCAGGCGGTGCAGACTTTTTCCACTTCCTGATGCGCCACTGGCTCAGGCTGTTTCGTTTCTGGCTCGTTTTGTAACGAATTTGGGCTGTTTTGTTCCGCTTTTTGGTAGTTCCGTTCCGATTCATGCTGGTTCTGGTTCACAGAATCGCGGGTCTGGATCCCCTTAACCCATTTCGGATCATTCGGGTCACTAATCCCTTCAACAAATTCACCAAGTGATGCAGCAAGCAACTTATCGGCGTCAGGCTGGCTGATATTGGCTGCCTGCATAATTTTGTTTACTTCGTCAGCGGTAACTTTTATCGGCTCTGGTTGTTCTGAATCTTCAGCGGTATCTACATTTTGCGGTAAGCCCGTGTATGTGCCATTTTTTCGGGCAAAATATTCTTCTTTTGTGATTTCAGTGGCGCCAGCAGCCAGTGCCTTATCCAGACCAGAAAGTTTGTTTGCGCGACCGTATTTTTCTCCGTCCTTATCTGCGAAGAGGAAATAGAACGGCCCCTCACGCTCTACAGATGGTTCAGCTTCCGGCGCGGTTTCATTTTTTGGGATATCAGATACCTCAGTTTCCACTGCATCAGTTTGTGTTTCTGATGACTGGAGAACATCAACAGTGCCCAGGTCTGTTTCTTCATTCTCAAACACGCCCTTTGTCGTCAGGTATTCGCAGATATATTTGTTCAGTGCTATGGGATCTTTGTGAATGTCGATCGGACGCTCACGGACAAGGCCAAAAATAGTTTGGCGGTCGTAGCGAAGGGCATCAGGCTGTTTGCGCATTGATGCCGAGATACGCTTCCAGTCTTCGCGGTCGTTGTCGATAACTTCATTTTTTGCCCAGCGATGGATGCTGCCATCAATGTTTCCGGCATCCACATCACCAGGCCAGAGAGCGTAGGCCAGTTCGTCATCCAGTGTTTTCCATGTCTGCTTGTATTCGCGATGGATGGCAGCAATGACCGGGCTGATTTTTCCTGTTGAATTTTCAGTGTACTGTTGATTGGCTCTGGCGCGGGCGAGATCAACAACAGACGTGTATTTTCCGGTTTCCTTGCGTTCACCTTCGCGACGTTTTTTCCAGATGCGCATCTCTGCCTGAATTTCGGGCCATTTAGCACCAGGAATACATTTATGCTTAACCCACCCAATGGCGTGCAACTTAAGCTCCGGATACATGGCGTTAACTTCTGGCATTTTCATCAACGCTTCAACGATATGTCCGTCGAATGTTGCCATGTCTTCCTGCAACAATTCCTGTGCGCTAATAACCATATCAACGGTGATGTTTTCACATGTGTCGAACTTAACCATGACAGCGTTCTGTACTTCAGGGGCCAGCTTGTCAAAAGTGACGTTCATCGGATCGGATTCAGTCTCAACCGGGACAAAAGAAGCAGACTCCTCATCCCAGCGGTTTTCCTGCATATATTCAGCATCCCATGAATCGAGGGCAGGGCGGGGTATGCCAGGTTTATCCTCGCAGACAATAAATTTATAAGCGCAGTCCTGAGCAGCCGGATAATGTTCCAGGAATTGCCAGTGAAATTTTGCGCGGGCGCGACGTTCATCACCGGCTTCAATGGCAGTGGCTACAGCGACGGCACCTTCTTCCTTTATTGCCTGTTCGCCCGGAATGGCGGCGCAAATAAAGACTTTACTCATTTTGTTTTAACCTCATGACAGATTTAAGGATGAACAAATCCCTGCCATTGCTGGCATATAAGAATGAAACCGGATATTTATTACGGAACTGTTTTAAAGGCCTGCCGGGATTTCGATATTATCCTGGTGAATAACTTTATCGACCGGGTAACAGTTACCGGGAATTTTCTGTTCGGTTGCTGCAGTCATACACTCCTGCATTGTCCTGTGAACACTGACTGCAATATCAACTGGCACTCCGGAAACAAGAAAAACTGTCAGAACAAGCGCAAATGCTGAATTCATTGTGCACATCCTTTTGGCATCAGACGTAAACGAGCCAGCATTGAAACAATGCATATTTTATTTAATAGCTCCCGTTCTTGTTTTCTCTTGTTAATGGCATCTTCAGTAAATACAGGATTACTGATAGTGACACCAATTTCAAAACAACCTTCAGACGTATTAACGTTTGGTAATAACGTTTTCATTATCGCGTCCTCAACAATGAATTTTGTGATGCAGTGCCTGGTGCCTCCAGGTGACGTTAACCAGTTAACAATTAACGTCGGATACAGAGAATCCACCCATAACACTGTTTTTGGTTTTAACTGTTCCGCGTGCGCTTAGCCGTATTCACCGCATCACAAAATTCACTTTAAAAAGGGCGGCAGAGCAGTCACGGAGTAAAACTGATACCGCCAAACGTCACCAGAAAATTGATAACAGAGGGCGTTGCAGCGGGGTTGTCACTTAAGCGTATGGTCAACCTGACAACCCGGTGTCCTCAACGGGGAAGGAATAACCCCGCCATACTTACCGCCGCGCCATTTTGCGGGTTGCCACAACCGGAAGCGCACGGTCGAATTAAATTTAACGACACCGTACAGTGAGACGAACTTCGCCGTGCGCTTTCGTGTTGTGTGCCTGCTTTTAACCACGTCAGGCGAGGTGGTATCCTTAAAATCACCACAGTTTTAAGGATTCATTAAGCAATGTCGCAACCACCAATAAATCCGCTTAAGAACATGAAAATTGATTACTGGTATAAAGCTCTTACAGTTGTTGGCGCTGCGTTGTTTGTCTTTAATGGAACGTCTTTTTTTGACAGATATCCCGTTGTTCCATTGGGTTTTTTGTCCTCCGGCATCTTTTTTATTGGTTTGGGGGAGTGGATTAATCACCCTCTCATAGTGAGATTTATTGGTCCTGGAGTTTGGACTCGTGGATATAATCGTTCTTCGTGCGCACTCGGTATCATCTTCGACATACTTGGTTGTTTCCTGATTGTTACAGGAGTCGTCAAGTTCTTCTGATGTAAAACCGCAAATGGGGCACGTAACGGGGAATTTTGAAAAGCGTTTCTCCGGGTTCCAGAACAAAATTTTCTGCGGTCTGATTTTGCTTCTCATATTTGTGCTCCGCGTCATTGTGAGAGCACATTCTTATTCTGAGTGCCTGTTTAAACTCACTGAAGCTGAGAGCTTCTTCGCCTTCGGCAAGGCCTTCGAAGTATTCTTCGTAAGCCTTTTCCATGATTGTGTCGAAATCCATATCACTCACCTGAGTTTCTTTCCAGCCAGCGACGGGCACCATTTTCGGTTTTAAACGTTTTGCTTTTGGTATACGTCATCGCGGTGAACGTGCCGTCCTGGTTGGGGAACACGCCACATACCAGAGATTCGCTGTTGCCAAGATCGATAGTATCCATGCTGACCTCATTTCCCCTTAACGCCGGGGTAGCGGAACTGTTTGCTGAGAACACCGTGCGGTGTCTTGATGGAGATAATTTAGTTTTCTCATTATTTTTCGTCAAGGTTTTTGATGAGAAAACTCAAGTGTTGGCGCAAGATAAAGCCAATACATTGAAATGTAAGGCTTTAAAATTTTGTGAAGGGATGATTATTGATGCTTGTTGCGTTTGCGAGCCTCTAATAGCTCGGTGAACAGGCGATTAAAATTCTCAACGCGGGCGCGGAGTTCGCTGAGTTGTGCTTGTTGCTCTGATTTAGGAAGTGCGCGATACAAACGCAGCATCTCTAACTCATCTTCCGATAAGTCTAAGGCACTATCGAGTGAAACAGGGGGAGCTGGTGTTTTGTCCTCGTCGCCAAACAGTATCCAAGTTGGTGAACATTGCAATACCTCGGCGAGGCGATGCAAATTTTGCCCGCGCGGGGCTGTATGGTCACTTTCCCATAATGAAATTGATGAGCCAGATACGCCAGCAGCTTTGCTTAAACCGTTTTGACTTAAGCCTACCTGCTTACGTCTTTCTCTAATGCGTTGACCTAAAGTTTTCTCGTTCATATTTAGATATCTTAATAACCCTTGACTTGAGATTCCTTGAGTGATTAGCATTGAGAAAACTCAATATTGGAGGTGCGATGTTTAAATCAGACGTAATTAATTTTTACGGTACGAAAGCCAAAGTAGCGAAAGCTGCTGGCGTTGACCCATCTGCTGTTTCTCAATGGCAAGAGCTGGTTCCTGAAGGTCGCGCGATGCGTCTACAGGAGGCATCTGGCGGCGAGCTTCTGTATGATCCCAAGGTTTATGACGAATATCGTAAGACGAAGCGGGCGGGGCGGTTGAACAATGAAAATCACTCCTGAACAGGCTCGTGAGGCTCTGGATGCCTGGATATGTCGACCAGGAATGACACAGGAGCAGGCGACGATATTAATCACTGAAGCATTCTGGGCTTTGAAAGAGCGCCCGAACATCGATGTTCAGCGTGTCACAGATGAAGGTGGCGCGGTTGATCAGCGAGCACTTGGCGTTAATCGAGTGAAGATATTCGAACGCTGGAAGGCTATCGACACCAGGGATAAGCGTGAAAAGTTCACGGCGCTAGTGCCTGCAATTATGGAGGCTATTCGGATTAATGATTTCAGGTTGTATCGTGAAATTAGTGACGGAAAAAGCATCACGTACATGATCGCCGGGTTAAACAAAGAATATGGCGATGTGGTGGAGTCCGGACTGCTTTTTGCTGATCCTGCCGTAGTGGATCGTGAAACTGACGAACTTATAGAAAAAGCAATTGCTTTCAAACTTGCGTATCGACAGCAATACCAACAAAAAGCTGGATGGAATTATGAGCCTTCTTTTTGCTGAACGCCCACTGGTTATAAACACACAGCTTGCGATGAAGATTGGCTTAAATGAAGCCATTGTGTTGCAGCAGTTGCATTACTGGTTGAGAGATACCAATTCCGGCATGGAATGTGATGGTGTTCGCTGGATTTACAACACAACGGAACAATGGCTGGAACAGTTCCCATTCTGGTCAGAGTCAACGTTAAAGCGCGCGTTTGCAAGTCTGAAAACGCTGGGGCTTTTGCGTTGTGAAAAGCTCAATAAATCAAAGCGCGATATGACCAATTTCTACACGATCAACTACGGGAGCGAGCTTTTAGATGGTGGCAAATTGAGCGAATCCATCGGTTTAAAATGCGCCGCTCCATCAGGTCAAAATGACACGATGGAAGAGGTCAAAATGAAACGCTCCATTGGTTCAAAACGACCCAATGTCATCGGGTCAAAATGGCCTGATGATCTTACAGAGAATACAACAGAGATTACTACAGAGAATAAAAACACTTTTCGTCCGGAAGCTTCGCAACCGGACCCGCAGACCGCTGAACAGGATTTTTTAACCCGGAACCCCGACGCGGTTGTGTTTAGTGCGAAAAAACGCCAGTGGGGTAGCAGGGAGGATTTGGCGTGTGCGCAGTGGATTTGGGGGCGGATCGTGAACCTTTACGAACAGGCTGCCAGCGACGATGGAGAGATCATGCGACCAAAAGAGCCTAACTGGACAGCCTGGGCCAATGACGTGCGCACAATGCGGATGCTGGATGGCAGAAGCCACAGACAAATTTGCGAAATGTTTGGTCGGGTACAGCGAGATCAATTCTGGGTAAAAAACATCATGAGCCCGTCAAAACTCCGCGAAAAATGGGACGAACTGGTCATCCGCCTGGGACGTTCACCTGTAAAGCGTTGTGTGAATCATATTTCTGAACCGGATACAGAAATTCCGCCTGGTTTCAGGGGATAAGTGTTGATTTTAGGGTATAAAGTAATGTTCAGGAGGACTTGTGGCAAAAGTTTTTACACAAGAAGAGCGGGAAAAAATTAAAGGGCAGGTGGTGGAACTCGTACGCCAGAGTGGGCGCGAGACGTTACGACAACTGGAAGCTAAAACTGGGGCAACAAGATATCTGATGAGCGTTCTGGCCAGAGAGCTGGTTGCCAGTGGCGATGTATACAGCTCTGGTTACGGGTTATTCCCGTCTGAACAGGCGCGTAAGGACTGGCAAAACGCCCGCAAAAAACTCTCGAGGGCAAAGGTGAAGAAACCTGCTGTGGTTGATCCGGACCTTATCTGGTCATTACCTGACGGAGAAATACGTCGCTACGACAGTCGTCTAAACATAATCTGTCGCGAGTGCCGGAAGGCAAGGAGAAGCAGGCTATTGTTAACACCAAGCTGTAATGTCCCCTTTGAACCATTCTAAAATGTCCCCAGACAATTCTCTGGGGGATTTTTCATGATCAAAGAGACTGTTACGATGAGTCATAAGGAACTCCACCGACTTCAGATTATTCAGGAGTCAATTAATCGACATATTACTCAGGAACAAGCTGCGGCACGCATTGGCATTTCTATTCGGCAGGTTAAACGTCTGGTGCAACGGTATAGAAATGAAGGGCCTTCTGGTCTGGTTTCCCACCGACGTGGAAAGCGTCCTAATAATTCCTTTTCTACTGAATTCAGAGCAACAGTAATTTCACTCCTCAAAGGCCGTTACGCTGATTTTGGACCTACGTTTGCGTGCGAAAAATTGCGCGAGATACACGGTTTATCTTTATCCGTTGAAACTCTCAGAAAGTGGATGATAGAAGAGGGGTTATGGCGTGAACGCCGTCGTAAAATTGCCCGTATATATCAACGCCGCATGCGACGACCATCTTACGGTGAACTGATCCAGATTGATGGCTCACCTCATGACTGGTTTGAAAATCGAGGCCCCAGATGTACACTGATCGTTTTCATTGATGATGCCACCAGTGCGTTGATGGCGTTGCGTTTTGTGCCTGCTGAAACAACCCGGGCTTACATGGAAACCCTCCGGGGTTACCTTAATGATCATGGCGTACCGCTCGCTCTCTACTCTGATAGACACAGTATATTCAGGGTAAATAACCCAGAGCGGGAAGGTGAGCTGACCCAGTTCACTCGTGCGATAAAGACACTGGGCATCGAGCCAATCCATGCCAACAGCCCGCAGGCAAAAGGGCGGGTAGAGCGCGCCAATCAGACACTACAGGACAGGCTGGTCAAAGAAATGCGGCTTCAGAATATCAGTGATATTGAAACAGCAAATGCATGGTTGCCGACCTTTATTGAAGCCTATAACAACCGGTTCGCTACGTCGCCTCGTACTACTGATAATGCTCATCTTGATGTGCACCATTCTGAAGAGGAACTGGGTTATATCTTCAGCCTACAGGCGAAGCGCGTTCTGTCTAAAAATCTCACTTTCCAGTACAAAAGCAGTGCGTTTCAGGTACGCAGTGAGGGCCGGGGATATCGACTTAGGCATTCGGTTGTTACTGTATGTGAGAACTTTGACGGTGAAATTAACGTTCTGTATGACGGGAAAGCGCTGGGCTGGGAAAAGTATGTTGATGGCCCGGAGCCTATACCACTGGATGATGAAAAGAGTGTCCATGAACGAGTGGATAATGCCCGTATTGATTTACGCTCAAAATACTATGTTAAATCTAAAGCTGACCATCCCTGGCTTACGCGCCGAACGCAAAGTCATCAGCAAGTTAAGCCCCCGAAGTTACCTAAAAAGAAGCCTGATCCCGATAAAATAGATTGAAACCAAGATCGATTCGGTTGAGTGCATATCCATTCATAGGGTAGATTCTTAAGTCGCGTTTCTGGTGTTCATTTTCGGGTGGTTTGTTACTTGTTTTACCGGGGATATGCCAGAAACGCGCTGAGTCAGTCTGGGCGGTGCGCGTAATGAGGCGTTATGGTAAATAGCCTATGCTAATGTCCGCTAAGAGCAAGAAGCGGAAGTTGGCAGTTTTGTGGACTGTCCCCACAAAAGTGACTACAGAAATAGTTGCAATTCATAATTGATCATGGGTTGTCAGTTAAACTCGTGGCGATTTAAATAGACTAATTGGGAGTGCGTCCATTACTTATATCTTATAATGTTAACTATCAGAAATGATACAAAGATAATATGTCTTTAAAGAAAAGGCTGATGGCGAAAAGTGGCCCGATGAGGGCCACAATACGGCTGTCACTTAGACGTAAATATCAATGGTGCCAGCGGTATTTGTATCGTCTTTTTTCTCTTCTTTTTTATCAGGCTGAACTGTCGCGTCTTTATTCTTTTTCTCTGCCTGCTGCCTTAACAACTGCTCCAGTTGAGCCCTGAGGCTTTCAATTTGCTTCTGTACCAATGCAGCCATTTCTTTTTTCTGCTGTGTCGTCATCCCCTCTTCCGATGAGATTTTCCCAAGCTTTTCAGTCAGCACCTGAATTTGTCTTGTGATTTTGGCTATTTCTGATGTTCCTTCCGGGGCGGAGTTGTTTGAAATAACGGTTGAGGTATTTCCCTGAATTGTGACAGACATAGATTTCTCCTTTTAAAAAAGCACTATCGGCATGCACAAAAAAATCTTTAATCGTATTTCTTGTGTCATTAATTGTTTGATGTTCAGATTGTTTTCCTCGCGGGCTGGCGCGCCTCAGAAAGTAAAGCTTGTTGACAGGGGTAAACGTTCGGCAATAATTTTCTGCCGCATGCGGGTGTTGCATAAAACGTGCTACGTTCCTTTATCGACAGGTCAGGTCACCGCTCACCCGCCGACGAGAAATCAACACTGACATGCTAAAGCAAAAAATAGATGAATAAGTTGAGTTGTGCATATGTAGCCTGACCGTCACAAAGTATATGGTGTCTGTACCAGTAAGATGATGGCCGGACTCTTTAAAAGCGAGCTGACCTGCACAATACAGGATGGACTTAGCAATGGCTGCTCCTGGCACAAAGCGGACAGTGATCACCGTTCTTACGACTACTTTCTGACTTCCTTCGTGACTTGCCCTAAGCATGTTGTAGTGCGATACTTGTAATGACATTTGTAATTACAAGAGGTGTAAGACATGGGTAGCATTAACCTGCGTATTGACGATGAACTTAAAGCGCGTTCTTACGCCGCGCTTGAAAAAATGGGTGTAACTCCTTCTGAAGCGCTTCGTCTCATGCTCGAGTATATCGCTGACAATGAACGCTTGCCGTTCAAACAGACACTCCTGAGTGATGAAGATGCTGAACTTGTGGAGATAGTGAAAGAACGGCTTCGTAATCCTAAGCCAGTACGTGTGACGCTGGATGAACTCTGATGGCGTATTTTCTGGATTTTGACGAGCGGGCACTAAAGGAATGGCGAAAGCTGGGCTCGACGGTACGTGAACAGTTGAAAAAGAAGCTGGTTGAAGTACTTGAGTCACCCCGGATTGAAGCAAACAAGCTCCGTGGTATGCCTGATTGTTACAAGATTAAGCTCCGGTCTTCAGGCTATCGCCTTGTATACCAGGTTATAGACGAGAAAGTTGTCGTTTTCGTGATTTCTGTTGGGAAAAGAGAACGCTCGGAAGTATATAGCGAGGCGGTCAAACGCATTCTCTGAACCAAAGCATGACATCTCTGTTTCGCACCGAAGGTGACACTTCTGCTTTGCGTTGACACTGCGAGGTACGAATCCGAACCGGCCAGACGGAGGTCGCTGTCTTCACAGCTTACGAACCTGAGGAGTAAGAGACCCGGCGGGGGAGAAATCCCTCGCCACCTCTGATGTGGCAGGCATCCTCAACGCACCCGCACTTCACCCGCTTCGGCGGGTTTTTGTTTTTATTTTCAACGCGTTTGAAGTTCTGGACGGTGCCGGAATAGAATCAAAAATACTTAAGTAGCGCGCAGGGATAAGAGGGATGGTCCCTTAAAGGGGAGAGCTAATTATCCGGAAGGATTCTGATGATGAACATCGAAGAACTGCGTAAAATTTTTTGTGAAGATGGCCTCTATGCTGTGTGCGTTGAAAATGGAAATCTTGTTAGTCATTACCGCATTATGTGTTTGCGAAAGAATGGGGCTGCGTTAATTAATTTTGTGGATGCTCGGGTCACGGACGGATTTATCTTGCGCGAAGGTGAGTTTGTCACTTCATTACAGGCATTGAAAGAGATCGGAATAAAAGCTGGCTTTTCTGCTTTTTCAGGAGAATAAACTCATCTACAATCTTGCGCGGGGCTGAACTCCCGCTGAGTAACACCGTGCCACCGGAGAAAACCGATGGCACGCAACGCAAAATATTACAATTCTGATAATTCGCCCGTTCTTGCCTGCACGCACGGGCGGTATTCTCACGCATTCAAGTCTGAATGGTTCCAGCACCCTCCATGCACTGCAGAACAGGCCGAATGGCTGATTCATTCTTACCGCAGGCGCGGGTTCGAGGTTAAGAAAGCTCTCAGTCTCGACTATCGGCACTGGATAATCTCTGTCAGGCTGCCTTATTCCGAACGCCCACCACGTGCGTCCCGCACTTTCCAGCAACGGATCTGGAGGTAACGTGCGGGTATTACTTAGACCTGTTCTGGTGCCTGAGCTTGGGCTGGTGGTCCTTAAGCCGGGCCGTGAATCCATACAGATATTTCATAATCCTCGAGTGCTGGTGGAACCGGAACCAAAAAGCATGCGTAATCTGCCATCCGGAGTCGTTCCTGCCGTTCGCCAGCCGCTGGCGGAAGACAAAACATTGCTGCCGTTTTTTAGTAACGAACGGGTGATTCGTGCTGCTGGCGGCGTTGGCGCATTGTCCGACTGGCTATTACGTCATGTTACATCCTGCCAGTGGCCTAATGGCGATTACCATCACACTGAAACAGTCATTCACCGTTATGGTACCGGCGCAATGGTGTTGTGCTGGCACTGCGACAACCAACTGCGTGACCAGACATCGGAATCACTGGAGCTGCTTGCTCAACAAAATCTGACAGCATGGGTGATTGACGTCATCCGTCACGCAATAAGCGGTACGCAGGAGCGGGAATTATCTCTGGCTGAATTATCCTGGTGGGCGGTCTGCAATCAGGTGGCGGACGCGCTACCGGAAGCGGTATTACGTCGTTCGCTGGGGTTGCGTGCGGAAAAAATCCGCTCAATGTACCGTGAAAGCGACATCGTACCGGGAGAGCAGACCGCCACCAGCATACTGAAACAGCGCACAAAAAATCTTGCGCCGCTGCCTCACGCCCACCAGCAACAGAACCCACCACAGGAAAAGACGGTGGTCAGCATTGCCGTTGATCCTGAGTCTCCGGAATCTTTCATGAAACGACCTAAACGTCGCCGCTGGGTTAACGAGAAATACAAACGCTGGGTGAAGACACAGCCGTGTGCGTGTTGTGGTAAGCCAGCCGACGATCCCCATCACCTGATTGGTCATGGTCAGGGCGGAATGGGGACAAAATCTCACGATATTTTCACGCTACCGCTGTGTCGGGAGCATCACAACGAGCTTCATGCGGATCCTCTGGCGTTCGAAGAAAAGCATGGTTCTCAGGTTGATTTAATTTTTCGTTTTCTTGATCACGCCTTTGCAACTGGCGTGCTTGGGTAAAAGAGGTGACTGATGCTCATAGATTTGGTTTTACCTTACCCGCCGACGGTGAACACTTACTGGCGACGCCGTGGCAGCACATATTTTATCTCGGAGGAGGGAAAGCGTTATCGCCGGGCTGTGGCGCTTATTGTTCGCCAGCAGCGGCTGAAATTAAGCCTGTCCGGAAGGCTGGCGATAAAGGTGATTGCAGAGCCACCGGATAAGCGTCGTCGCGACCTGGACAATATCCTGAAAGCACCGCTGGATGCGCTGACGCATGCGGGAGTGTTAATGGACGATGAGCAGTTTGATGAAATCAATATCGTTCGTGGTCAGCCAGTATCTGGTGGACGTCTGGGGGTGAAGATTTACCCCATAATGCATTAAGAGCAGGTCAAAAAATGAAACTGGAAGATTTACCGAAATACTACTCCCCAAAATCCCCTGGCCTGACCGATGCATCGGCCTCAACGTCAAAAGATGCGCTGAGTATCAC
>NZ_CAOLGM010000050.1:0-30693 GCF_948475835.1 uncultured Escherichia sp.
AATTACATCCGTCAAAGAGGCTCGGGACAACCCGCAAGGAAAACAATGTTGCAGCTTAACGAGAATAAACAGTTTGCATTTTTCCAAAGACTGGCATTTCCGCTGCGTATCTTTTTGCTGATTCTGGTGTTCTCAATATTTGTCATTGCAGCCCTGGCGCAATATTTTACGGCCAGTTTTGAGGACTATTTAACGCTTCATGTACGCGACATGGCAATGAATCAGGCGAAAATTATTGCCTCCAATGACAGTGTCATCTCTGCGGTGAAAACGCGTGACTACAAACGGCTGGCGACCATCGCTAACAAATTACAAAGAGATACCGATTTTGATTATGTGGTGATTGGGGACCGGCACTCGATCCGCCTTTACCATCCTAATCCGGAGAAAATTGGTTATCCTATGCAGTTCACCAAACAGGGCGCGCTGGAGAAAGGGGAGAGCTACTTCATTACCGGGAAAGGGTCAATGGGGATGGCGATGCGCGCCAAAACGCCAATCTTTGATGACGATGGAAAAGTCATCGGCGTGGTGTCGATTGGCTACCTGGTGAGTAAAATCGATAGCTGGCGGGCTGAGTTTTTATTACCGATGGCAGGCGTGTTTGTCGTGCTGTTAGGGATTCTGATGTTGCTGTCGTGGTTCCTGGCAGCGCATATCCGTCGGCAAATGATGGGCATGGAGCCAAAGCAAATCGCACGCGTGGTCCGTCAGCAAGAGGCGCTGTTTAGTTCGGTTTATGAAGGGCTGATTGCGGTGGATCCGCATGGTTACATTACCGCCATCAATCGTAACGCAAGAAAGATGCTGGGGCTGAGCTCTCCCGGACGGCAATGGTTGGGTAAACCCATTGCTGAAGTGGTCAGGCCCGCCGATTTCTTTACCGAACAGATTGATGAAAAACGTCAGGATGTGGTGGCTAACTTTAACGGTCTGAGCGTTATTGCCAATCGGGAAGCTATTCGTTCAGGTGATGATTTGCTGGGGGCCATTATCAGCTTTCGTAGTAAAGACGAAATTTCCACCCTCAATGCGCAACTGACGCAAATAAAACAATACGTCGAGAGCCTTCGTACATTGCGACACGAGCATCTCAATTGGATGTCGACGCTCAATGGTCTGTTGCAGATGAAAGAGTATGATCGCGTGCTGGCGATGGTGCAGGGGGAGTCTCAGGCCCAGCAACAGCTTATTGACAGCCTGCGTGAGGCGTTTGCCGATCGCCAGGTGGCGGGGCTGCTTTTTGGTAAAGTGCAGCGCGCCCGGGAACTGGGGCTAAAAATGATCATTGTCCCCGGTAGCCAGCTTTCGCAACTGCCGCCAGGACTGGATAGCACCGAGTTTGCAGCCATTGTGGGCAATTTACTTGATAACGCCTTCGAAGCCAGCCTGCGTAGCGATGAAGGAAACAAGATCGTTGAATTATTCCTCAGCGATGAAGGCGATGATGTGGTGATTGAAGTCGCCGATCAGGGCTGCGGCGTTCCAGAGTCTCTACGAGACAAAATATTTGAGCAGGGGGTCAGTACGCGTGCTGACGAGCCCGGTGAACATGGCATTGGGTTGTACTTGATTGCCAGCTACGTAACGCGCTGCGGTGGTGTTATCACTCTCGAAGATAATGATCCCTGCGGTACCTTGTTTTCAATCTATATTCCGAAAGTGAAACCTAATGACAGCTCCATTAACCCTATTGATCGTTGAGGACGAAACGCCGCTGGCAGAGATGCATGCGGAATATATTCGTCACATTCCCGGATTCAGTCAGATATTACTGGCGGGAAACCTGGCGCAGGCCCGAATGATGATCGAGCGTTTTAAGCCGGGGCTAATCTTGCTCGATAACTATCTTCCTGACGGCAGAGGGATTAATTTATTGCATGAACTGGTGCAGGCGCATTATCCCGGCGACGTGGTGTTTACCACTGCAGCCAGCGATATGGAAACGGTGTCTGAAGCCGTACGTTGTGGTGTATTTGATTATCTCATTAAGCCCATTGCCTATGAACGGCTGGGGCAAACGCTAACCCGTTTCCGCCAGCGTAAACATATGCTGGAAAGTATTGATAGCGCCAGCCAGAAGCAAATTGATGAGATGTTTAATGCCTATGCTCGCGGTGAACCTAAAGACGAACTGCCGACTGGCATTGATCCCTTGACGCTAAACGCGGTGCGAAAACTGTTTAAAGAGCCTGGTGTGCAACATACGGCAGAAACGGTGGCGCAGGCACTGACCATCAGTCGCACCACTGCCAGGCGTTATCTTGAATATTGCGCCAGCCGCCATCTGATTATTGCTGAAATTGTTCACGGCAAAGTTGGCAGACCGCAACGCATATACCACAGTGGGTGACATGATAAAGCCGGAGGAAACTTGCCTCCGGCATTACTATTTACTTGCCTGTGACCGCTGCTGCCGTTCCTGGCACCATCAGCTCTGTAGCAACGATAACAATCACCAAACCAACAAGCACCGGTACCGAGGTGCGTTTTACGACTTCAAACGGCGAGATCTTCGCCATCCCGGCAACCGCAACGACTACGCCAGAAACGGGCGAAAGGGTACGGCCCAGGTTTGACGCCTGCAGCATCGGGATAGTCAAATACGCCGGGTTAATGCCGGAAGAGTGCGCCAGTTTCGGGATCATCTCAACAAACGCATAAAACGGCGCATTGCCTGAACCGGTCGTGACTGCCGCCAGCATGGTCAGAATCACCAATACCAGCATCAGGATGATACTCGCCGAGCCAAACGAGGTAGCGATAGAAATCAGACTTTGAATAAAGCCGATGGTGCTAAGCCCCTGAGCGAATACCCCAGCGGCAACCAGCAGCATCACCACGTTAGCAAACGCATCTGCCATTCCGCGATAAGCCACTTCCAGACCAGAGAAAACTTTCTGGGTATTAAAGCTGCGGAGGAACTCCAGAATGGAGGCAATCAGCATACAAATCACCAGAATAGTGATGATGTGTAATTGCGGACCCCATTTACCGTCAAAAATCAGTACACCGATGATCGGCGTGAACGGCAAAATGGCATAAAACGCAGGAGCAGTGGTGGTGATTTCACTGACATCTAACATTTCATGAGAGATGTGCTCTTTTTTATCCAGATAACGTTGCCAGAAGAAGTGGGCGATCGCCATGCCGATAATTGCAGCAATTGAGATAGGCAGCGTCGTTTTGAAGGCGAAGTCAATCAGCGACATTTCGGAAGCTTGCGCCGCCAGCACCACATCCCCTGAAGTCGGTGCGAGAATAATCGCCGCCGGGGAGGCACAAATGGCAGCAGCTGCGCCACGACTGATACCAACGTTTACCATCACCGGAAATAGGGTTGCCATCAGCAAAACACCCAGACCGGTTGCGGAAGAGACGGCCAGAGACATCAGACAGGCGACAAAATAGGCGGCAATCATCAGCAGGTAAGGGGAGTTAATATACTGCAATGGTTTTGACGCCAGCTTGACCACCATATCATTCGCGCCGATATGGGTCATGTAAGCGGCAAATCCACACAGCATCATAATCATCATGCCGAGGTCGCCGCCGCGGCTCATTAGTAATATTTTAACGTATTCAACGATATCCGTGGCGCTGTAGCCTGTTGAAGCCTGGCTGGACGGTAACACTTTGTGCCCCATAATGGCACTGATAATCAGCAATAACAGGCCACCGACAAATAACACACCAGTGGCGGAATACCCTTTAATGATGTAGCGAGCTACACCCACAATAACCACAACCCCAATAAGGAGTTCAATGAATGTCAGCATAATTTTTCCTGTCTCCAGGCCCCAAAGTAAATAATAAAAAATTCCTAAAGCTTAAGGAAAAAATATGCCCAATAAATTGTCGATGAATGCTGATTAAAATCAAGAAAAACTGCCATTAAGACATTGAAGTTGCTGTTTTTATACATAGATAACAAAACGCATATTTAGCGGTTGGCAATTATCACATAATAATGTGTGCAAATTGATAGTGGATTGATGCAAATTTGTTAATTGCAATGGTGTTAGCTGCGGCTGTGCGCTCAAAAAATAATCTAATATGAGCACAGGTTGACGATATATATTATATACTTCGTTAAGATGATTGTTGTATCTCGTTAAAAAATAAAATAATTTTTCCTTGATTGCATTTTGTCATCAAAAAAGACTTGGTTTTTCTTTTTTGACTATTCCCATCGCAGAAAACGACGCATCATCTTTAATCGATGCGCGGAAATATTTAACTTGAACAAGCGGAAATAAATGAGCAGCTATTCAGATTATTCTTTATGTTGGGTCTATTAAGGTTATGTTAATTGTAGCTTTGCTATGCTAGAAGTAGATTTTTGATAAATGTTTTATGGTCACAAATGAACGTGAGTAAATATGTCGCTATCTTTTCCTTTGTTTTTATTCAGTTAATCAGCGTTGGTAAAGTTTTTGCTAACGCAGATGAGTGGATGACAACGTTTAGAGAAAATATTGCACAAACCTGGCAACAGCCTGAACATTATGATTTATATATTCCTGCCATCACCTGGCATGCACGTTTCGCTTACGACAAAGAAAAAACCGATCGCTATAACGAGCGACCGTGGGGTGGCGGTTTTGGTCAGTCGCGATGGGATGAAAAAGGAAACTGGCATGGCCTGTATGCCATGGCATTTAAGGACTCGTGGAACAAATGGGAACCGATTGCCGGATACGGATGGGAAAGTACCTGGCGACCGCTGGCGGATGAAAATTTTCATTTAGGTCTGGGATTCACCGCTGGCGTAACGGCACGCGATAACTGGAATTACATCCCTCTCCCGGTTCTACTGCCATTGGCCTCCGTGGGTTATGGCCCAGTGACTTTTCAGATGACCTACATTCCGGGTACCTACAACAATGGCAATGTGTACTTTGCCTGGATGCGCTTTCAGTTTTGAGACAAATGAAGTTTTAGTAACTTCTTTAAAATCAATAGCTAAAATAAGTAACATCAAAAATAACGCGACTTTTATCACTTTTTAGTAAAGTTGCACTGGACAAAGCGTACCACAATTGGTGTACTGGTAACCGACACAGCATTTGTGTCTATTTTTCATGTAAAGGTAATTTTGATGTCTAAGATTAAAGGTAACGTTAAGTGGTTTAATGAGTCCAAAGGATTCGGTTTCATTACTCCGGAAGACGGCAGCAAAGACGTGTTCGTACACTTCTCTGCAATCCAGACTAATGGTTTTAAAACTCTTGCTGAAGGTCAGCGCGTAGAGTTCGAAATCACTAACGGTGCCAAAGGCCCTTCTGCTGCAAACGTAATCGCTCTGTAAGATACGTCAGCAAGAATTCAAAACCCGCTTAATCAGCGGGTTTTTTTTTGGTCTTTAGTGTGCGGTTGAGGCCGAAAACAGCCAGAAAGCCAGTGCTGTCATGGCAAAAGACCCCAGAAGGTTGACGAAAACGTTCAGTAACGCCCAGCCAAAGCGGCCCTCTTGTAACAAAAACACCACTTCTGCCGAAAATGTTGAGAAGGTTGTTAGACCGCCACAAAATCCGGTGGTGATTAATACTTTCCACACTGGATCAATGTTCGTCATCCTGCTGAACCAGGCGAATCCCATTCCTATGATGAATGCCCCAATCAGGTTTGCTGCCAGCGTCCCCAACGGAATCGCCTGATGCAGCGGGTTAAATCGCATACTTAACAGCCATCTCGCCACGCTTCCCGTACCACCGCCAATAAAAACTGCTAAAAGAAGTTGTAACACTGCAAAATCCTGCTATTTGATTTGTATGAGTGATAAGTGTAACGCCGAATAATCGTCGTTGGCGAATTTTACGACTCTGACAGGAGGTGGCAATGCTGGTTGCCGCAGGACAGTTTGCTGTTACATCTGTGTGGGAAAAGAACGCTGAGATTTGTGCCTCGTTGATGGCGCAGGCGGCGGAAAACGACGTATCGCTGTTCGTCCTGCCGGAAGCATTGCTGGCGCGCGATGATCATGATGCAGATCTATCGGTTAAATCAGCACAGCTGCTGGAAGGCGAATTCCTCGGACGTTTACGGCGAGAAAGTAAACGTAACATGATGACGACAATTCTGACGATTCATGTTCCTTCAACGCCGGGGCGCGCATGGAATATGCTGGTGGCGCTACAGGCAGGAAACATCGTCGCCCGTTATGCCAAATTGCATCTCTATGATGCATTTGCCATTCAGGAATCACGCCGTGTTGATGCTGGTAATGAAATCGCTCCGTTACTCGAGGTGGAGGGGATGAAGGTCGGTCTGATGACCTGTTATGACTTACGCTTTCCAGAGCTGGCGCTGGCACAGGCATTACAGGGAGCTGAAATCCTGGTACTTCCTGCCGCCTGGGTTCGCGGGCCGCTCAAAGAGCATCATTGGTCAACGTTGCTTGCCGCTCGTGCGCTGGATACCACCTGTTATATGGTGGCGGCGGGGGAGTGCGGGAACAAAAATATCGGTCAAAGCCGGATTATAGATCCCTTTGGCGTCACCATTGCGGCAGCGTCAGAAATGCCTGCACTCATTATGGCGGAAGTGACGCCCGAACGTGTGCGTCAGGTGCGCGCGCAACTGCCCGTCTTAAACAACCGTCGCTTTGCGCCGCCGCAATTATTATGATGTTTTTTTACTCGGCGCTTGATTCACCTTGTTACAGATTGCTATTGTGTGCGCGCGTCGAATGACCGTTAATATTCTCTGGTTTTTAAGGCGCGTTCTGTTGCCGGTTATATGTCAAGAAGGTATCTATGGGTGAGATTAGTATTACCAAACTGCTGGTAGTTGCGGCGCTGGTCGTTCTGCTGTTTGGGACTAAGAAGTTACGTACGCTGGGCGGAGACCTTGGAGCGGCCATTAAAGGGTTCAAGAAGGCGATGAATGATGACGATGCTGCGGCGAAAAAAGGCGCAGACGTTGATCTTCAGGCTGAAAAGCTCTCTCATAAAGAGTGACGTGGCGAGCAGGACGCTCCCTCAATATCTTGTTCGATACAAAAAACCCGCTTCAAAAAGCGGGTTTTTTATCAGACAGATGTAAGTAATTATTACAGGATTACTTAACTTCCATCCCTTTCGCCTGCAAATCGGCGTGGTAAGAAGAGCGGACAAACGGACCGCATGCAGCATGGGTAAAGCCCATCGCCAGCGCTTCGGCTTTCATTTCGTCGAACTCATCCGGGCTAACGTAACGTTGAACCGGCAGGTGATGGCGGCTTGGCTGCAAATATTGCCCCAGCGTTAACATCGTCACACCATGACGGCGCAGGTCGCGCATTACCTCAATAATTTCTTCATTGGTTTCACCCAGTCCCACCATCAGACCAGACTTGGTCGGGATTTCCGGATGCGCTTCTTTAAAGCGTTCCAGCAGCTTCAGCGACCAGTTGTAATCTGCACCAGGCCGTACCTGACGGTAAATACGCGGTACGTTTTCCAGGTTATGGTTGAACACATCTGGTGGCGTTGCAGTCAGAATATCCAGAGCACGATCCATACGACCACGGAAATCCGGCACCAGAGTTTCAATTTTGATTTGCGGGCTTTTTTCCCGAATGGCAGTAATGCAATCCGCAAAGTGCTGGGCACCGCCATCGCGCAGGTCATCACGGTCAACGGAGGTGATAACCACATAACGCAGCGCCATATCGGCAATGGTCTGCGCCAGTTTCACTGGTTCATTGGCATCAGGAGCTACCGGGCGACCGTGGGCAACATCACAGAACGGACAACGGCGGGTACAAATAGCGCCGAGGATCATAAACGTTGCTGTGCCGTGGTTGAAGCATTCCGCCAGGTTAGGGCAGGAGGCTTCCTCGCAGACAGAATGCAGGCCATTTTTGCGCATTGCGGCTTTGATGCCCTGGATACGTGTAGAGTCCGCTGGAAGCTTGATTTTCATCCATTCCGGCTTGCGCAGCAGGGCTTCGCGCTCTGTTGCCACGTTTTTAACCGGGATAAGGGCCATCTTATCGGCATCGCGGTATTTAACACCGCGTTCCATCACAATGGGTTTACTCATAGCGTGCGTGTTCCAGTTGCGAATTACGAAGGAAAGCGTTTCAATTCAATAGATTGTTGTAATTATCAACTATTTTTGAATTAACGACTGGCAGTATATCATTGAAACGGACCTGAAAGCAGCCAAAGCGGTCGCGAAAATGTAAAATTGTTGTTGGATTGTGCCATTTTATCGTTCTGCGCTGTGATCTGGCTGTAACAATACTTTTTCAAAATGCATTACGGATAACATCTATTGCTCCGTGCAGGATGGGATCACGCAGGCTGAATTTGTTGTAGTGGATAGAGAAATCTATTTGCTCCTCATTTAAGGACGGAAAAGGCAGTTTTTCCAGCGGCCAGCAGCGGCTAAACAGGTTATAAAAACGGCTGGGAATAATCGCTAACATGTCACTGTTGGCAACCAGTGCAGCGATTGTCAAAATGTTGTAGCTGGTGAAATTGATTTGCCGGTCCGGAAACATTTCTTGAACTCTCTGCCGCAGACCGCTGAAATTTTGCTCTTCCGGTAACAGAAGTACATGCGCAGCGTTGTCGATAGTCTCTCTGTCATCTTCTAAAGAGAGTAGTGGATTTCCCTCGCGGCAAATTAACACCATATTGTCGGTGAACAGAACATGATGTTGCACCGTACGATTGGTGCAAAACATGTTATCGATGATGAGATCGGTTTGAAACTGACTGAGTTGGTTTTCCGCGTCGCTGATGGGCGGGTTGCGCAGTAAAAGCTGCGGATAGTGAGTTTTAATCGCCCGATAGATGACAGGAAGGACCAGGGCTCCGACCGAGGGAGTGGTCGCAATAGTTATCGTTCGTTGCTTATCATAGCTTCCTTCGATATCCAGCGCGCCAAGAATGGACTCAAGGCCCTGACTGATATACTCATGTAGATGCATCGCAAATGCGGTAGGAGTGACACCCTGGCCTTTGCGAATAAACAATGGGTCAGGGAATATAACGCGCAGTTTCTGAATAGACTGACTGATTGCCGAGGGGGCCAGATTAAGCACTTTCGCTGCATTAACGATCCCTTTATGTACATATACAGCTTCAAAAATAGTCAGAAGGTTAAGATCAATATTTCGTAAGGTTGTAAATATTTGTGGTTTACCTTCTGACGACTTTCTGCTTAAACAGGGTTCAATTTGATTATTACTATCCACGCACTTACTCCAATTTTATTCATGGAAAAATAATATTTAAAAAATTACAATAATCTTATGTCTAATTGGAACGGAACGCTTTTGCTCACCATAATCAACTATTTCAATAGGTTAATCAATGGGGTGAGTTACGGAGCAAGGCGTGGCACCGCATTTCTGCAAGTGATAAAGAAAATATACAAACGCGAAGGAGATGTAAAGCATTAGCAGGTATTATGAGTAATGACCCAGTGTAAATTGGGCCATTGATGTATGGAATTAAGCGGTAATATATTCGAAGTCCGGATTGTTTAGTAGCGCTAAAATATTTTCCAGTAAACGTGGAGCAATATTATTAGTCGTCGCTTCGGGTTTCCATTGTGATATTTTAGCCATTTCCATTCCGGCATACCCACAAGGATTAATACGTAAAAATGGTGAAAGATCCATATTGACGTTTAATGCCAGACCGTGGAATGAACAACCGTGTCGAATTCGTAAACCCAGTGAGCAAATTTTCTTTTCCCCGACATAGACACCAGGCGCGTCAGCCCGAGGATGCGCTTCTATACTCAGTTCAGCCAGGGTATTCACCACTGTTTGCTCAAGCAAGGTCACCAGTTCACGCACACCGAGTTTACGGCGTTTCAGGTTAAGCAACACATACATCACCTGTTGTCCCGGCCCGTGATAAGTCACCTGCCCACCGCGATCGCTCTGGATCACCGGAATATCACCCGGCATTAAAATGTGCTCCGCTTTTCCTGCCTGACCTTGGGTGAATACCGGATAGTGCTCGACCAGCCAGATTTCATCAAGGGTACTATCATCGCGGGTATCGGTGAATTCATGCATAGCCTGGGAGATTGGCTCGTAAGGCTGAAGACCGAGCTGGCGGACAAGAATTTTATCCTGATACAAAACGGCATCTCCGTGGAGAATGAGTAAAAGTGGGGGAAAAGTATATCACAGCGAGGAGAGGGGAGTTACCCGACCAGGAGCCGGGTAACGGAGAAGCGAGTTACAGAACCATGCGGACAATATCGATTTTGCCCAGTTCTTCATACAGTGTTTCAACCTGCTCGATATGAGTGGCGTTGATAGTGATAGATACCGAGTGGTAGTTGCCTTTGCTGCTTGGTTTTACCGTTGGGGTGTAGTCACCTGGCGCATGGCGCTGTACCACTTCAACCACCTGATCAACCAGCTCAGGTAACGCCTGCCCCATAACTTTGTAAGTAAAAGGAGTAGGGAATTCAAGCAGTTCGTTAAGTTTGGTTTTCATGTCAGCTCCGGCGTAACGTAATTAAATAGCAACTCCCGCCAGAAGGCGGGAGTTTTTTTACTGATGCTTAGTATATGGGGACGGAAATTACACTTTCAAGTGTTCAATTTTTAACCAAACCAGTGATGGAACATTAATTTAATGTAATCAATGATTTTGCCGAAGAAGTTACCTTCCGGGATTTCTTGCAACACAACCAGCGGGCGTTGCTCGATCGTTTTGCCATCAAGCTGGAAGTTGATAGTTCCGACGACCTGATTCTTTTGCAGCGGCGCATGCAATTCACTGCTGTTCAGCACATAGCTGGCTTTCAGATCTTTCATGCGACCACGTGGAATGGTCAGGTACACGTCTTTATCAACCCCTAACGAAGCGCGATCAGAATCACCAAACCAAACCGGTTCAGAGGCGAACTCTTTACCTACTTTCAGTGGGTTAACGGTTTCGAAGAAACGGAAGCCCCAGGTTAGCAGTTTTTTACTTTCGGCTTCACGGCCTTTAAAAGTACGTCCGCCCATCACCGCAGAAATCAAGCGCATCTGGCCTTCAGTCGCAGAAGCAACAAGGTTGTAACCTGCTTTGTCAGTGTGTCCGGTTTTGATGCCGTCGACATTCAGGCTGTTATCCCATAACAGGCCGTTACGGTTCAGCTGGCGAATACCGTTAAACGTAAATTCTTTTTCTTTATAGATCGAGTATTCATTCGGTACGTCACGGATCAATGCCTGGCCGATCAGCGCCATATCTCGCGCGGAGCTGTACTGACCATCAGCATCCAGACCATGTACCGTCTGGAAGTGGGTATTTTTCAGGCCCAGTGCGTTAACGTAGCTGTTCATCAAGCCAACAAAAGCGTCCTGGCTACCAGCGGCAAAATCGGCCATGGCGACACAAGCATCGTTACCCGATTGCAGGTTAATACCGCGGATCAGCTGAGAAACCGGAACCTGCATGCCCGGTTTGAGGAACATCAGCGAAGAACCTTTAAACACCGGGTTACCGGTGGCCCATGCGTCGTTGCCGATAGTGACTAAATCAGTTTCTTTAAATTTACCGGCTTTCATTGCCTGGCCGATAACGTAACTGGTCATCATTTTGGTCAGGCTGGCAGGATCGCGGCGGACATCTGCGTTCTGTTCGGCGAGCACTTTGCCGGAGTTATAGTCAATCAGGATGTAGGACTCCGCATCGATCTGCGGTACACCCGGGATCATAGTTTTGATATTCAGGTCATCGGCATGTGCAGCAGAGATAAAGGCTGTGCAAAGAGCCGTGGTGAGCGCCAGGCGCTTCATGATACGAGCGGAAAAAATGGTATTCATGGTCTGAACTACGACATCCGTGATGGAATTAAAAAAGTGCCCTACTATAGCAAATGCACTACCGGCAGGCATCTGACTTTCCGCGTGACTTTGTTAACGTCATTTACAGAAATTGACACATCAGATGCCTGCTTTACGCTACTGCGCGGTAGTAATAAATGACTGTAATTGGGCTTCGGTTTGCAAACGTTGCTGCAAGGTACTGGCTTCGGCTTTGCTGGCGAATGGGCCAAGCTGGATCCGCCAGACCGCGCCATTTTGAGTTACGCGACCGGGGACGCCGAACTTCTGTCCCAGTTGCTGTTGGTACTGTTGCGCACGAGCCTGATCGCTAACGGCCCCGACTTGCACCATAAAGTTGCCGCTGGCGCTTTGCGAGGCGGCTTGCGGTGTCACCATTGCAGGCGAGGTTGCAGGCGTTGTCGACGGAGCTGTAACAACGGGCTGTGGCGCAGGCGTCGGTTCGCTGCCTTCCAGTACACCAGGCGCTAAGGTCGTTGGAGCGCCGAGGAAACCGCTACTGGTTACCGGCGCGCCGGTCGGATCTTCGCTTTTTAGCGTCGAATTACTGACCGGAAGAATGTCACCCTGCGGGCCAGACACTGAACTTGTTCCCGCGCCACCGCTTAAATCGGGAGGTGCTGGCAGGGCGTAAGTCTGTTTGGCGACTGTGGTACAAGCCATACCAGGACCAGAAAGCGAACCATCCTGGGCGACAATAATCGGATCGATACGAACTTTGGTGTTGTTTGACGTGTTAAGACGGTCAGCTGCCGCGCGAGAAAGCGAAATAACGCGGTCGTTGCCGTAAGGGCCGCGATCATTAATGCGCACCACGATCATTCGCCCGTTAGCCAGGTTAGTGATTCTGGCGTAGCTGGGGATCGGAAGCGTTGGATGGGCCGCCGTCAGCTGTGTCGGATCGAAAGCTTCGCCAGAGGCCGTCAGGTTACTGCCTGGTTCGGCATCATAGATTGCCGCCAGTCCCGCCTGGCTAAATCGAGACGGATCCTGCACGATTTTGTAGCTTTTACCGTCGCGCTGGTAATCCTGATTTGCCGTCGCGTTCAGTGGTTCGAAACGCGGATCCGCCCCGCTAATTTCAACTATGGGGCCGTTACATACCGCAGGCTGCGGTACACTTACCGTCTGTTGCTGACCATCATCGCTTGTACATGCCGCGAGCATTCCTGCCGCGATGCAGATCCCGAGCCACTGCTTACGCATTGCGCACCTCTTACACGCTTTTCGACAACATTTTCCTGTGGGTGTGGATTGACATTACAATCCCGAACCCAGCCATCAGCACAATTAGCGCCGATCCTCCATAACTGACCAGTGGGAGCGGAACCCCTACAACCGGCAGAATACCGCTTACCATACCAATATTTACGAAGACATAAACGAATAATATCAGCATTAAGCCACCAGCCATGACGCGACCAAAGGTGGTTTGCGCTCTGGCGGCTATCCACAGCCCGCGCATGATCAGCAGAATGTAGAGAGCGAGCAGAATCAAAATGCCCACTAATCCCAGCTCTTCCGCCAGTACCGCGAAGATAAAGTCGGTATGGCGTTCGGGGAGAAATTCAAGCTGTGACTGAGTGCCGTGCAGCCAGCCTTTGCCGCGTAATCCGCCGGAGCCAATAGCAATTTTAGACTGAATAATGTGATAGCCCGCGCCGAGTGGGTCTGATTCCGGGTCCAGGAGCATCATTACGCGCTGGCGCTGGTAATCATGCATCAGGAAGAACCACAGAATCGGAATGAACGCCGCCACCAGCACTACTGCGACGCCAATCAGACGCCAGCTAAGGCCAGAGAGGAACAGTACAAACAGACCGGAAAGCGCAACGAGGATTGATGTTCCCAGGTCAGGCTGTGCAGCCACCAGCAGCGTGGGCATAAATATCAGCACCAGCGCGATGCCAGTGTTCTTCAACGATGGCGGGCAAACGTCGCGGTTGATAAAGCGCGCAACCATCAGTGGTACGGCTATTTTGGCAATTTCCGACGGCTGAAAACGAACAATACCGAGGTCCAGCCAGCGTTGAGCACCTTTAGAGATGGCACCGAAAGCATCTACCGCCACCAGCAAAATAATACAGATGATATAGAGATAGGGGGCCCAGCCTTCATAAACGCGTGGAGGAATTTGCGCCATCACCACCATGATGACCAGACCCATCGCGATTTGGCCGATTTTACGCTCCATCATGCCAATATCCTGACCGCTGGCGCTCCAGATAACCAGGGCGCTGTAAACCAGCAATGCCAGTAAGATCAGCAGCATTGTGGGATCGAGATGGACTTTATCCCAGAATGTTTTTTTATTCGGATTATCCGTCATGATTAATGGTCCTCCGCTGCGGCAACCGCTGGATTTTCCGCAGGCAGATCGGTGTTGTTATCACCCAGCATAATGTGGTCGAGGATCTGGCGCATCAGTGTCCCAACCGCCGGACCCGCACCACCGTTCTCCAGAATCATGGCGACAGCCACTTGCGGATTGTTGTATGGCGCAAAGGCGGTCATCAGTTTGTGGTCACGTAAACGCTCGGCAATTTTGTGCGCATTATAGGTTTCGTTCGCTTTCAGACCGAAGACCTGAGCGGTACCGGATTTCGCCGCAATTTTGTACGGTGCGCTGGCAAAGTATTTATGCGCCGTACCGTTAGGGCGGTTAGCAACACCGTACATACCGTCTTTCGCCAGCTCCCAGTAACCGGAATGAATATCGCCGACGGGCGGTTCATGCGGCTGTACCCATGGCACCTGTTTGCCGTCTTCGGCGGTGCTCATCAGCAAATGAGGAACCTTCACGATACCGTCATTAATCAGGATCATCAGTGCCTTACTCATCTGGATTGGGGTCGCTGTCCAGTAACCCTGACCGATACCAACCGGAATGGTGTCACCCTGATACCACGGTTTTTTAAAGCGTTTCTGTTTCCATTCGCGGGTAGGCATGTTGCCGGAACGTTCTTCCGCCAGGTCGATACCGGTGTAATGACCATAACCGAATTTACCCATCCATTCGGAGAGGCGATCGATCCCCATATCGTAGGCCACCTGATAGAAGAAGGTATCCGCAGATTCTTCCAGCGATCTTGTGACATTCAGACGCCCGTGGCCCCATTTTTTCCAGTCACGATAACGTTTTTCCGAACCTGGCAGTTGCCACCAGCCTGGGTCAAACAGCGTCGTATTGCGCGTGATCACCCCGGCGCTCAATGCCGAAACCGCCACATAGGGTTTAACTGTAGACGCGGGAGGATAAACCCCCTGTGTGGCGCGGTTCACCAGCGGTGTATTCGGGTCGTTCAACAAGGCGGAATAATCTTTGCTGGAGATACCGTCAACAAACAGGTTTGGGTCATAACTAGGCGTGGAAACCAGCGCCAGCACCCCACCTGTACGCGGATCGGTGACAACCACAGCTGCGCGGCTACCCGCCAGCAGCGTTTCAATATATTGCTGGAGTTTGAGATCCAGCGTCAGGTAAATATCGTGTCCGGCTTGCGGTGGTACTTCTTTTAACTGGCGGATAACACGCCCACGGTTGTTAACTTCAACCTCTTCATAACCGGTCTGACCGTGCAGCACGTCTTCATAGTAACGCTCAATGCCCAGCTTACCGATATCATGCGTTGCCGCATAGTTGGCCAGTTTGCCGTCATTATTCAGGCGTTCGACGTCTTTATCGTTGATTTTCGACACATAGCCGATGACGTGGGTCAACGCCGAACCGTAAGGATAGTAACGACGTTTATAGCCTTTAACTTCGACACCCGGAAAACGGTACTGATTGACGGCAAAGCGAGCTACTTGTACTTCGGTCAGGTTAGTTTTCACCGGAATAGAGGTGAAACGGTGTGAACGTGCGCGCTCTTTTCGGAATGCAGCAATATCGTCATCGGTCAGATCAACCACGCTGCGCAAAGCGTCCAGCGTTTGCTGCACGTTATCGACTTTCTCTGGCATCATTTCTATCTGGTAGATAGTGCGGTTGAGGGCCAGAGGGATACCATTACGGTCGTAGATAATGCCGCGGCTGGGCGCGATAGGCACCAGCTTAATGCGGTTTTCATTAGAGCGAGTCTGGTAGTCGGTAAAGCGAACAATTTGCAGATTATACAGGTTGGCGATAAGCACGCCGGTCAGCAGCAAAATCCCCAAAAAGGCGACCAGCGCCCGGCGCACAAACAGCGCGGACTCTGCCGTATAGTCGCGAAAAGAGTTCTGTAGTTTCATCCGCTGCGTTTTCTACTCAAAGCTCCCTTATCACTCACGGTGATAAGGATGGTTGGTGGTGATGCTCCACGCCCGGTACAGACTCTCTGCGACCAGCACGCGAACCAGCGGATGGGGGAGGGTAAGCGTCGACAGCGACCAGCTCTGCTCCGCCGCCGCTTTACAGGCAGGCGACAACCCTTCAGGCCCGCCAATCAGTAGACTGACGTCGCGACCATCCAGCTTCCAGCGTTCCAGCTCAGCGGCTAACTGCGGCGTATCCCAGGGCTTGCCTGGAATATCGAGGGTGACAATGCGGTTTTTGCCTGCGGCCGCCAACATCTGCTCACCCTCTTTGTCGAGTATGCGCTTGATGTCCGCATTCTTGCCGCGTTTTCCGGCCGGAATTTCAATCAGCTCGAAGGGCATATCTTTCGGAAAACGACGCAGGTACTCGGTAAAACCGGTTTGTACCCAGTCCGGCATTTTCGTTCCCACGGCGACAAGTTGCAGCTTCACGCATTAACTCCAGAGTTTTTCCAGTTCATACAGGCGACGGCTCTCTTCCTGCATGACATGGACAATCACATCGCCCAAATCCACGACAATCCAGTCGGCGCTGTTTTCACCTTCTACGCCGAGCGGTAACAGGCCCGCTGCGCGAGACTCCTGCACAACGTGGTCAGCAATGGACATAACATGACGGCTGGACGTACCCGTACAGATGATCATGCAGTCGGTGATGCTGGATTTGCCTTGAACGTCTAAGGCGATGATGTCCTGACCTTTGAGGTCATCAATTTTGTCGATAACAAAATCCTGGAGTGCTTTACCCTGCAAGTTTTCCCCCTGGGTGAATCAAATAGATAAAAATGGTCTGTCAGTATACCTGAACCAGAGGCGATTTCGGGACAATTGTCGCCGAATCGGCTTTCGAAAGTGGGCTATCATCCCACCCCGCGCCGCAGATTGCATCGCCATTTTTGTAAAACAATTTCTACAAAGTCGTGTCTGGCGAAAAAAGTCTGGCTGCGGAGAATATCAGCCTGCCCGGGTCTGTCAATGGTCGTTGCGGCTTACCCGTAAAAAAACAGAAAAGTCATGCATTCTCGACCCCGATGGCACGGCTATTGAGGACGCGTAGCGTCGCGAATTTTTGGTTGATATCAATGGTGCTCCAACACCCCTGGTCAACGCGAAAATGCCACATAGCCTCGGCAGGCATGCCAATTAAACGGGCGATTAACAGACTCAGTACACCCTGATGGCTGACGACTAAAATATTCTGATAGTGCTGAAATTCACTAAGCCTTGCGATAAAGCGTTCCACACGTTGCGAAAATGCCTGAAATCCTTCACCGTTCGTGGGGATTGCATGCTGCCAGTCATTGCACCACGCGCTATAGTTTTCGGCATCTTCTTGCATGAGGTCGCGATGATGTCGCATCTCCCAGTCGCCAAAAAACATTTCGTTGAGTTCAGGGATGATATGAACGGGGAGCTGGCGGTCACTGAGAACCCGTCGCGCGGTATGCTGTGCCCGTTCCAGTTCACTGCATAAAACCAGATCAAAGGAAACACCATGTAGCAGCGTATGCAGATTTTGCGCTTGCTCAATACCGCGTGCGGTCAGGGGTGTGGGCGCATGACCGCTGTACAGACCATCGACATTCGCTTGCGTTTCGCCATGACGAATTAACCACAGTCGCATCATGCCCTCCGTAACGACAGGTATCAGCGATACAAGCCTTGTTGGTTAATGTAAGTCAGTACCGGTTCCGGCAATAAATCCTCACACGATTCACCGTTTTGCAAACGTTCGCGGATGATGGTCGCCGAGATGTTAAACCACGGCGTTTCAGCCAGATAAATTTTACCGGCAGGCTGAAGGTGAAGATCTTCCGGGTTATGTGTCAAATGATCTTCCAGCCATTGCTGGTATTGCGGTTGCGCCATTTCAAGTGGGTAACCTGGACGCCGACAGACGATCAAATGTGCATTGTCGAGTATCGTTTCGTATTCGTACCAGGTCGGAAAGGTCAGCAATGAATCCTGACCAATAATAAACGCCAGCGGCACGTCCGGCCCTTGTTCCTGCCGCCACTCTTTCAGTGTTTGCGCAGTGTAAGAGGGGGCATTGCGCTTTAGCTCGCGTTCATCAAGAGTAAATAATGGCTTGTCGGCAATCGCCAGTTCAAGCATGTGTTTACGCTGCACGCTGTTCGCTTCCGGCTGGGGACGATGCGGAGGAACATTATTAGGGATGATTGTGACCCGCGTCAGACCAATCAAATTCGCCAGCGTTTCCACGGGTTTAAGATGACCATAGTGCACCGGATCAAAGGTGCCGCCAAACAGAGCCTGTAAAGATTTCATATCAACCGTCGATAAATACGTCCGCCAGGGGTTTATGGCACAACAGAAGAGATAACCCTTCCAGCTCTGCCCACACTGACTGACCGTAATCTTGTTTGAGGGTGAGTTCCGTTCGTGTCAGGAGTTGCACGGCCTGACGTAACTGCGGCTGGCTTAAGCGATTTAACGCCTCGCCCATCATGCCCCGGCGGTTCTGCCATACCCGATGCTTATCAAACAACGCACGCAGTGGCGTATGGGCAGACTGGCGTTTCAGGTTAACCAGTAACAACAGTTCACGTTGTAATGTGCGCAACAAAATAACCGGCTCGCTGCCTTCCAGACGCAGTTGCTGAAGAATATGCAACGCGCGCTTACTTTTTCCCATCAACAAAGCATCAACCCAATGAAAAGGGGTGAAATGCGCGGCATCATTCACCGCCTGTTCAACGCGCGGTAATGTCAATTTGCCGTCTGGCCAGAGCAGCGATAAACGCTCCAGTGCCTGAGCCAGCGCCAGCAGGTTACCTTCATAACAGTAGCAGAGCACCTGATTTGCAGCGTCATCCAGTTCTAAGTTGAGCTGTTTTGCGCGCGCAGCAACCCAGCGGGGAAGCTGAGCCTGCTCCGGTGTCTGACAGGTCACCTGCACGCTGCGATTCGCAAGCGCAGTAAACCAGGCGGCATTTTCTTGCGCTTTGCTTAATTTATTACCGCGGACGATCAACAGCAGGTCGTCATGCAGAAGTCCGGTGAGTGTGAGAAGTTGTTCATTGATCGCCGCATTCGGTCCGTTTTCTGGTAACAACAGCAATAGCGTTTGTCGACTGGCAAACAGACTCATAGCCTGGCATAACGAAAAGATCGCATTCCAGTCAGTGTTGGGATCAATGGAAAAAGTGTGGTGTTCTTCGAATCCTTGTGCCGCAGCTACCTGACGAACAGCGTCCTGGCTTTCCTGCAATAACAGAGGATCGTTACCAAGTAAAAGATACGCCGCGCGCAGCCCTTCATTGAGCTGCGCGCGGAGTTGTTCCGGGTACAACCGAATCATCAGTTACCCAGCGTGGTGGAGACGCGTGCAGGCGTTGCCGGAGTATCCGTTGTGGTCGACGTCTGTTCTTCGTCGGAACGAATATCCGCAGCACGGATGCTTGGCAGCTTACGAATCAGCTGTTCGGCAGCACGGTCGTACATCTCTTTTACGATCATGTCTTGTTCGTTATCTTTCGCTAACGCCATTTGCGGGTTATCAAAGAACGAACGGAAGACTTTGGCGCTAATCGGGTAGATATCACGGCCGGGGATCAACACGGTCGCATTCACCGTCATGATCATCTGATACTCTGCTGTTTGACCGTTACGGAATACCGATGCGGTATCTTTCGCGATGCTCACTTTACCCAAACGCAGGGATGGAACGTCCTTACGCGTGGTTTCTTTATCAAGCAACTCGACACCATTCAGACGTAACTGGTTACGCACCGCACGGCTTAATGGCCCGTTCGGATCGCCTGAGTCCAGGATCATGACCTTCATAGTGGAAGGAACCTGCGTGGTATCACGCAGATGCCAGCCACACCCGGCGGTGATTAACACCGCCAGAGATAACAACAATGTTGCCAGATATCGCACGCTTCCTCCCGCGCTTAGCCAACGACCAGATTGAGGAGTTTACCTGGTACGTAAATCACTTTACGCACGGTAACGCCATCAAGATATTTTGCTACCAGATGTTCCTGGCCAGCACGTTCGCGAACCTGTTCTTCCGTTGCGTCCACCGGAACGGTGATTTTGGCACGGACTTTACCGTTAACCTGCACCACGACCAGCGTGGAGTCTTCCACCATCGCTTTTTCGTCAGCAACCGGCCACGGCGCGTTGTCGATATCGCCTTCGCCTTTCAGTTCCTGCCACAGCGTGAAGCAGATGTGCGGGGTGAACGGGTTAAGCATACGGACAACGGCCAGCAGCGCTTCCTGCATCAGAGCGCGATCCTGCTCGCCATCGGTTGGTGCTTTCGCCAGTTTGTTCATCAGCTCCATAATCGCCGCAATTGCGGTGTTGAAGGTCTGACGACGGCCGATATCATCGGTCACTTTAGCGATCGTTTTATGCACATCGCGACGCAGCGCTTTCTGATCTTCAGTCAGCGCATCAACGTTCAGTGCCGCAACATCACCTTTTGCTGTGTGCTCGTAAACCAGTTTCCAGACACGTTTCAGGAAGCGGTTAGCCCCTTCCACACCGGATTCCTGCCATTCGAGAGTCATATCAGCCGGAGAAGCAAACATCATAAACAGACGAACGGTGTCCGCGCCGTAACGTTCAACCATCACCTGCGGGTCGATACCGTTGTTCTTCGACTTGGACATTTTGCTCATGCCGGTATAAACCAGTTCATGGCCTGCCGCATCTTTCGCTTTCACGATACGGCCTTTCTCGTCACGTTCAACGATAGCATCAACCGGGGAAACCCAGTTACGTTCGCCGTTTTCGCCAACATAGTAGAAGGCATCTGCCAGCACCATACCCTGACACAGCAACTGTTTCGCTGGTTCGTCAGAGTTCACCATGCCTGCATCACGCATCAGTTTGTGGAAGAAGCGGAAGTAGAGCAGGTGCATAATGGCGTGTTCGATACCACCAATGTAGATATCCACCGGCAGCCAGTAGTTAGCCGCTTCGGAATCCAGCATACCTTCTTTGTACTCTGGGCAAGTGTAGCGCGCATAGTACCAGGAGGACTCCATAAAGGTGTCGAAAGTGTCGGTTTCACGCAGCGCTGGCATACCGTTAACGGTAGTTTTTGCCCACTCCGGATCTGCTTTAATCGGGCTGGTAATGCCGTCCATCACCACATCTTCCGGCAGGATCACCGGCAGCTGGTCGTCCGGGGTCGGCATTACGGTACCGTCTTCCAGCGTCACCATCGGAATCGGCGCGCCCCAGTAACGCTGACGAGAAACACCCCAGTCGCGCAGGCGGTAGTTCACTTTACGCTCGCCAACGCCCATCGCAGTCAGTTTATCGGCGATGGCGTTGAAGGCCGCTTCATGGTCAAGACCGTTGAATTCGCCAGAGTTGAACAGCACGCCTTTTTCAGTCAGGGCTTGCTGAGAAAGATCTGGCTCAGAGCCGTCAGCAGCCAGGATAACTGGTTTGATGTTCAGGCCGTATTTAGAGGCAAACTCGTAGTCGCGCTGGTCGTGACCCGGAACCGCCATAACTGCGCCCGTGCCGTACTCCATCAATACGAAGTTTGCTGCCCAAACGGGAATTTCTTCGCCCGTTAATGGGTGAACAGCTTTAAAGCCAGTATCGACGCCTTTTTTCTCCATCGTCGCCATTTCAGCTTCGGCAACTTTGGTGTTACGGCATTCGTCAATAAAGGCCGCCAGTTCAGGATTATTTTCCGCCGCTTTCTGCGCCAGCGGATGACCCGCAGCTACCGCCAGGTAGGTACAACCCATAAAGGTGTCCGGGCGGGTAGTGTAAACGGTCAGCGTGTTGTCATAGTCGTTAACGTTGAAGGTGATCTCCACGCCTTCGGAACGACCGATCCAGTTACGCTGCATGGTTTTAACGGTGTCTGGCCAGTGATCCAGTTTATCCAGATCGTTGAGCAGCTCGTCAGCGTAAGCAGTGATTTTGATAAACCACTGCGGGATCTCTTTACGTTCAACTTTGGTATCGCAGCGCCAGCAGCAGCCGTCGATAACTTGTTCGTTCGCCAGTACGGTCTGGTCGTTCGGGCACCAGTTGACCGCAGAAGTCTTCTTATATACCAGGCCTTTTTTATACAGCTCGGTGAAGAATTTCTGTTCCCAACGGTAGTATTCCGGCGTACAGGTTGCCAGCTCGCGGCTCCAGTCATAACCAAAGCCCAGCATTTTGAGCTGGTTTTTCATATACGCGATGTTGTCGTACGTCCACGGTGCCGGAGCGGTATTGTTTTTCACCGCCGCGCCTTCCGCAGGCAGACCAAACGCGTCCCAGCCGATCGGCTGCAGGACGTTTTTGCCCAGCATACGCTGGTAGCGGGCGATCACGTCACCGATGGTGTAGTTACGTACGTGGCCCATGTGTAGTCGACCAGAAGGATAGGGAAGCATAGACAGGCAGTAATACTTCTCTTTGCTCTCGTCTTCGGTTACTTCAAATGTGCGCTTCTCATCCCAATGAAGCTGTACTTTGGATTCTATCTCTTCCGGGCGGTATTGCTCTTGCATGGCAGCCAGTGGTCCTGTTTTCAATACGGCTACAAATGTAGCGTTGAGGTGGTTTTTCAGATCCGCATAGCATAGCCCAAACGTCCGCGTCAAAACAGCCTTTCGCGCACTCGACGTTGAAATGATGCCCGGATTATTCATACATTAATTTACAGAGTTTGTGGGCGTATTAGCAAAGCAAGGAACAAAGAACGTCTATTATTATAGTCAGTTAACGACCCGGGAGATGAAACGATGAACAAGGTTGCTCAATATTACCGTGAACTGGTTGCGTCACTGAGCGAACGCCTGCGCAATGGCGAACGTGATATCGACGCACTGGTGGAACAGGCGCGCGAGCGCGTAATAAAAACAGGGGAGTTAACGCGAACCGAGGTCGATGAGCTGACGCGAGCTGTCAGACGTGACCTGGAAGAGTTCGCCATGAGCTATGAAGAGAGCCTGAAAGAAGAATCTGACAGCGTCTTTATGCGGGTGATTAAAGAAAGCTTGTGGCAGGAGCTGGCAGACATCACCGATAAAACGCAGCTTGAATGGCGCGAAGTTTTCCAGGACCTCAATCATCATGGGGTTTATCACAGCGGAGAAGTGGTCGGGCTGGGAAATCTGGTCTGCGAGAAATGTCACTTCCATCTCCCGATCTACACACCGGAAGTGCTGACGCTATGCCCGAAATGTGGTCATGACCAGTTCCAGAGACGCCCGTTTGAGCCGTAATAGTCTGATTTCGCACAGCAATAAAGAGAATATGGGCCGAATGAAATTCCCCGGCCCTTGTTTTTATCTCTACAGTAAATCTTCAGTCTCACGAATTTCCTGACTGACATCTCTGGTTCCGGATGACTGAACTTTACGATACAGGTCGAGAGCCTGTCGGAGATCGACAGGTCTTCCTTCTCCGTAGTGATACATAATGGCCAGGTTATACCAGGCAGTGGCGTCATTGCATTCAGCGGCTTTCGTAAACCATTCAAAGGCAGCCTGATAATCTTTCTCAACGCCTTGTCCGTGTTTATACATATAACCGATGTTGACGTAAGCGCCGACGCTCCCCTGAGCGGCAGCCTTCAGATACCAGTACATCGCTTGCTTATAGTCCTGGTCCACCCCTTCGCCAGCGTTATAATCCCATGCAATTTGAAACTGAGCATGCCGATTACCCTGCTGTGCGCTTTTCAAATACCAGAATGCGGCGAGTGTCTCGTTTTGAGCAACGCCTTTTCCGTCTTCATAAAGATCGGCCAGATTGTTTTGCGCGTCACTATGGCCTTGTAATGCAGCTTGTTTGTACCAGAAAAATGCCAGCGCATAGTCTTTTGCGACTCCGTTGCCATTTCTGTACATCCACCCAAGATTATTTTGCGCATAAGACATTCCGCTCTCCGCGGCTATCTGATACCAGACAACCGCTTCTTTATAATTGGGGTCTTCTCCACGATCCAGTATCCAGCCAAGGGCGTTGGAAGCGAAAGTATGGCCTTGTAGGGCAGCTTTTTTCAGCCAAAAGATGGCATGCTCATTATCTTTATGACGGCTTTTATCCTCAGTATACTTTTGCCCTAAGGAATATTGTGCTTCACAATGACCTTGCTCGGCGGCCAGCTTCAGCCAGTAAAAGGCTTTTTCGTCGTCCGGAGAATCAATTGCGCTATCGCGATTATAATAAAACCCAACAATATATTGAGCCTCGCAATCGCCTTTTTCAGCACGTTCGATAATTTCATCTATTGATAAATTATCGCAGCAAGTTGACGTGAAAATCATTATCATTTCCTTATGGTTGCAGATAAAACATATTATATTTTTATGTGTTCCATTTTTGCGTAAGCCTTATTTTATGCGTATTATGTCGCGTCAGAAAAGTATAAATAAACGAGCCTCGCAATGCGGCTAATATTCATTTAATGAATATTTAAGGATAAATTATATGGACATGGAGTCGCAAAAAATATTGTTTGCACTTTCCACTCCGATGGAAATACGCAATGAATGCTGTTTACCTTCGCATTCATCACCCAAAATGTATTTAGGTACATGCTTTTTTGACCTTTCTTCCTCCTGGGGAATTGATGCCCGTGATGACCTGCTGCGCACAATTCACCGAATGATCGATAACGGTCATGCCGCTCGGTTGGCAGGGTTTTATCACCGCTGGTTTCGTTATTCGCCATGTGAATGGCGTGACTATCTTGCTGAACTAAATGAGCAAGGTCAGGCTTATGCGCAATTTGTCGCCAGCACCGCCGAATGCTGTGGTGAGGGAGGAATTAAAGCCTGGGATTATGTCCGGATGGGTTTTTTAAGCCGAATGGGCGTACTTAATAACTGGTTGAGCGAAGAAGAAAGTCTATGGATCCAGTCGCGCATTCATCTACGGGCTCTACGTTATTATCGTAACTGGCGGCAATACTTTGCCGGTTATACCTTTGGTCGGCAATATTGGCAGTCTCCCGAAGATGATCATCTGCAGTTATTACGCGAATTCTTAGCGCGTAAAGAATACGACGATTCCGGCAATGATATGTTTTATCAATTATTTGCCAGTGATGATGCGTATTACCCTACCTTGTCCTGGCAACCATTGGCTTACTATTCTGCATGCCCGGAAACGCTTAAGGATATGAGCGACCTATGAAAAATTGCTGGAAGATTCTCGAAATAGAGGAAACGACTGACGTCGATATTATCCGCCGCGCTTATCTGGCGCTGTTACCGTCCTTTCATCCAGAAACCGATCCGCAGGGTTTTAAACAACTTCGTCAGGCGTATGAGGAGGCGCTCCGGATTGCGCAGTCGCCTGCTAAATCTGTTTGGCAACCAGAAGAATATGAGGTAGCAGAACATGAAATTCTGCTCGCCTTTCGCGCGTTACTTGCCTCTGATAGCGAACGTTTTCTGCCCTCCGCCTGGCAGCGATTCATTCAGCAATTAAATTATTGCTCGATGGAAGATATTGATGAATTACGCTGGTCGCTGTGCACAATCGCCATGAACACTGCCCATTTATCCTTCGAGTGCGTGGTGTTATTAGCAGAAAGATTGCGGTGGTTGCAGGAGGAAAACGTCGGGGAAATAGACGAAGAAGAACTGGAATCCTTTTTATATGCCATTGCGAAGGGGAATGTTTTTAACTTCCAGACCATTCTGCATCTGCCCGTTGCCGTGCAAAATGACACCATCGATTTTTACCAAATGTTCGCTCGGATTTGGTCATCGCATCCAGAATGGCTGACATTGTATTTAGCGCAACATCGCGCAGTGATCATCCCCGATGATGCAAAACTGCACAGAAATTTACTCCGCTGGTATAGCGCAGGTCGCCTGGATATCCCCGAACTTCTGGATTACGCCCGGTCGTGGCGGGAAGCTGAACCTGATAATGAAGATGCGCGTTATTATGAATACGCGCAACGCGTCTATTGTGGAGAAGGCGAAAGCTTGCTGGCAGAACTTTGTGACTACTGGCGCGAGTATCCCTCCACCCAGGCGGATGCTTTAATGTTGCAATGGTGCCGTCAGCATCGGGTCGATTATTACCCATTAGTGGTGATGATGATTGAAGCGCGTGATCTGGTTAACGATAAGGGAAAACCGCTACTTTATGTCCCCGGCGACAGCGCCCGTACGCGTTTTCATTTATACGAAATACTCAGCGATGAAAAACTCTCTGCGCTGGGACGTTCACTGGTCGAGATGGTTTTGCACAAAGGACGTAAGCCGCGGATCTCACTCACGCGTGATACAGAACATCCCTTATGGCCATTATATTTAGTTGCCAAACAATTAGTGCAGGCTAGCCAACCGACAGAAGAATCATTAATGCCGATTGTGAGCCGCCTTGATGCGGAAGATCGTTGTCCACTGGAAGCATTAATTATTCGTCGATTATTAATTCAGGCGGCGAATTTTACCGAGAAGCAAACTGTTGAACCGGAGCCGCAACCGCAGCCAATGCCCGTTGACGATGGTGGGCCAGGCTGTCTGGGCATCATTAAAATTATTTTCTATATTTTTATCTTTGCTGGTTTGATAGGGAAAATACTCCATCTGTTCGGGTGACAGTCGACGTTAATGTGCGGGAAGCCCGGCAAGTAATCTTTCCGCATTTTTGTAATGTTGTTTGGCGGCCAGTTTTAACCATTTTTGAGATTCATAATGGTTAACATTAATACCTGAGCCATTTCTGTAGATCAAACCTAAAGTATATTGAGCATGAGCATACCCTTGTTCAGCTGCTTCCTTATACCAGAGAATTGCTTTACGGGTGTCGGGTTTGACCCCCAGACCTTTGAGGTAGATCCACCCCAGTTTACTTTGCGCGCGTGGATTTTCCTGTTCCGCTGATTGCTCATACCAGTATCTCGCCTGTGTATAATCCAGTGGTTTACCGTCGCTACCATGAAGATAAAATTCTCCAAGGCGATATTGCGACGTTGAGTGACCATGAATCGCGGAAAGCTCCGTGGCTGCCGTGGTGAATGGAAGACTGCCCGGTGATCTTAAATAATCAAAGGCATAATTCACCATGGCTTTATCACGCAACGTCGTTTTCTTGGGTTGGCTAATACAGGTAATTGCTGCAACTATAAAAATTGCGAATATATACATTAATTTTTTATTCATGTGTGAATGCTTCGATTTTCTTTTTATTTTGAAAGCGTCAAGTTTATACTCATCAATAATAAAAAAGTAGTCAGTTAATGCACTTAAGGGATTATTAACAAATGAATAAGGAAGAACAATATCTTCTTTTTGCGCTTTCTGCGCCCATGGAAATACTTAATCAGGGTTGCAAACCCGCGCATGACTCGCCAAAAATGTATACCGGTATAAAAGAATTCGATCTCTCATCATCCTGGGGAATAAATAATCGTGATGATTTAATTCAGACTATTTATCAGATGACTGATGATGGTCATGCCAATGATTTAGCTGGCTTATATCTGACATGGCATCGCTCTTCCCCTGAAGAGTGGAAAGCATTAATTGCTGGTGGCTCGGAGAGAGGGTTGATTTATACCCAATTCGTTGCCCAAACCGCTATGTGCTGTGGAGAAGGGGGAATCAAAGCCTGGGATTATGTTCGAATGGGGTTTCTGTCACGGGTCGGTGTGCTCAACAACTGGCTGACGGAAGAAGAGAGTTTATGGCTGCAATCGCGCGTCTATGTACGAGCTCACCATTACTATCACAGCTGGATGCACTATTTTTCCGCCTATTCGTTAGGACGTCTCTACTGGCAATCTTCTCAGTGCGAAGACAACACTTCGCTACGCGAGGCGCTAACCCTGTACAAATACGATAGCGCCGGGAGTCGGATGTTCGAAGAGCTGGCAGCGGGAAGCGATCGTTTCTATGCCACGCTTCCCTGGCAGCCATTAACTGTCCAGCCTGAATGCCCGGTAACGCTTAAGGATGTGAGCGACCTATGAAAACATGTTGGCAAATCCTCGAAATTGAAAGCACGACGCAAATAGACATTATCCGCCAGGCTTATCTTGCTCGCTTACCGTTATGTCATCCCGAAACCGATCCGCAGGGGTTTAAAGCATTACGCCAGGCCTATGAAGAGGCCCTGCGACTGGCGGTAAATCCTGTCGGGGAAGCAGATAATGAAGATAAAGATGCCGCCGCTGAACATGAAATACTACGTGCATTCAGGACATTACTGGATTCAGAAAGTGATCGTTTTCAGCCCTCCGCCTGGCAGAAATTTATTCAGCAATTAAATACCTGGAACATGGAGGATGTCGATCAATTACGCTGGCCGCTGTGTGCAATCGCTATAGAAGCGCGATATCTTTCATTAAATTGTGCTTCTTTGCTGGCAGAGCGTTTGAACTGGCATTCGTTTAATGACAGCGAAGGAATGGATGAGGAAGAAAGGGAGGCTTTTCTTGAGGCCATTCAGGCTGGTGATTGTTTCGATTTCCTTAGCCTTCTGGAATATCCCGTCGCGTTACAGAACCAGACTGTTGAATATTACTTCGCGCTGGAACGTTGCTGCCGTTACCATCCTGACTATGTCACTGCGTTTTTGGCGATGGAAGGTCCGTGGTTCATTCCTGATGATGCAAAGTTACATCGCAAACTGTTGCGCTGGTACAGCTCGGTGCAAACAGGTATGGCGGAACTCATTCCTGTAGCCAAACAGTGGCAAGCGGAAGAACCAGAAAGCGAAGATGCCCGGTATTACCAGTGTGCACAACGTTTGTACTGCGGCGAGGGGGAAAGCCTGCTTGCTGAGCTCTGCGCATACTGGGAGAGTTACCCATCTACACAAGCTGATAATTTGTTGTTGCAGTGGAGCAAGCGTCATTGCCCGGATTATTTCGCGTTATTAGTGATGGTTATCGAAGCGCGGAGCATGGTAGATGCGCAAGGTCAACCGCTGAAATATGTTCCTGGTGAGAGCGCCCGGACGCGGCTGTTATGGGCGGAAATTTTACATAGCGGAAAATTATCGCCGTTAGGTCAATCGTTTATTGAGTCGTTATTCTTCAAACGCAAAGCATGGGCGTGGTGGAAATCGAGAGTCGGTAGCGAGACAGAAGAAGATTCACCGTTACTGGATTTGTATCGGGTAGCGGAACAGGTAGTACTTGAAGCGTTTCCGAAACAAGAGATGCTGGCCCGTCTTAATACAAGGCTGGAAGGCGGAGATGCTCATCCATTAGAGGCCATTATCACCCGGTTGCTGTTGACGAAAGTAAAACTCGAGCCGGAGGATGAAGATGTCGATGAGCCAACACCTGAAAACCATGAAGAAAAAAATGATGAGGGTGAAAAACCACAGAGCATTACCAGCATTATCAAAATCAGTTTAACGGTGCTGGTTATAGGTTATGCTCTCGGCAAAATCGCGATGTTGTTTAGTTGACGATGTGTTTTTTGCGCCGATGCCGGATGCAGCGTTTACGCCGCATCCTGCAGCCGTGATTATGAGGTCTCAATGGCTAAATAAACGCTCGCCCGCCGCCTGACCTCATCGACGCGGGCCATATCGTTTGACTGCAGCGCCGCATCAAAATCGGTGATCACCCGGCCAATCTCTTCTCGCTCGTCACCCAGCGCCCGCGCCCACAACTCTTCCAGTTTGGCTTTAAAGGTGCGATTGATGAGCATATCGCGCGGATAAATTTTCAATGCGGATAACCGCGTCCGACTCTCTTCAATCTGCTGCGCGCTCAATGTTACCGGGCTGTGGTTAATCACTCTGGACTTAACGCTGCCGTCTTCCAGAAGCACGTCAACTTCAAGCAACCCGTTGATATCATAACTAAAGCGAATATCAATCGACTGATAAGCCCCGGTTTTCTTCAACGGCACATCGAAGGATTCCACCAGAATGTTGTTTTTAACTTTGTGGTTTTCTCCCTGATAGACGTTAACCGTAATTGAATCCTGTTCCGGGTGCATGGTTGAATAAGTTTCTACACGCGACACGGGCACAGTGGTGTTTCGTTCAATAATCGGCGAGAAAATGCCGGAAACGCCCTGGCGGTTAACTTCAACGCCCAACGAGTAAGGGCAAATATCAGTGAGGATTACCTCTTCAATATCTTCACTGCGTAAGCGGCAGGCGGCCTGGATTGCTGCGCCCAGCGCGACAATGGTGCTCGGATCGTAACTTTGATACGGTAATTTGCCAAACAGACGCACGGCGATTCGCTGCACCAGCGGCATTTGTGACGCGCCGCCAACCAGCACCAGACTGTCGATTTGACTCGGCTTCAGACGTGCATCGCGCAACGCCTGTTCAATCGGCACTCGCAAGCGATTGAGCAGCGGCAACCACAAATCTTCCAGTTCGTTCTCGTAAAATTCGCACTCCCGCGTTTCATCCTGGTACTGCCAGCGAATGTGCAATGGCGATTGATTGCTACATTTTGCCGCTTCCACACAGGCGTACAAGGCTGCCAGTTCACTCTCGTTAAGCGTGGTCCTGGCGACATCCGCGCGTTTTAAAACCTCATCGACCAGCATATGGGTAAAATCTTCGCCACCAAGAAAGTTGTCGCCAGCGGAGGCGTGAACTTCAATCACCGGCGTGGCGTACTCAAGCACCGTAACGTCAAACGTGCCGCCACCGAGATC
>NZ_CAOLGM010000051.1:0-30003 GCF_948475835.1 uncultured Escherichia sp.
GGGAATAGTGTTAATAATTTCTATTTTTATATTATTCCCTGTTTTAATTAACTCTGTCAGGGATGGTTTATGTTTTTTAACACCAAACATACAACAGCTTTATGCTTCGTAACCTGTATGGCTTATAGTTCATCGTCTATTGCGGACATTGTCATTTCGGGTACTCGCGTAATATATAAAAGCGATCAAAAAAGTGTCAACGTACGTCTGGAAAATAAAGGGAATAACCCGTTGCTTGTCCAGAGTTGGTTAGATACTGGCGATGACAACGCTGAGCCTGGCAGTATTACAGTCCCTTTTACTGCCACGCCGCCAGTATCGCGTATTGATGCCAAACGTGGGCAAACAATCAAATTAATGTACACAGCCAGCACCTCACTGCCTAAAGACAGAGAGAGCGTGTTCTGGTTTAACGTACTGGAAGTTCCACCAAAACCAGATGCAGAAAAGGTCGCGAATCAAAGTCTGCTGCAACTGGCATTTCGCACACGTATAAAACTTTTCTATCGCCCGGATGGATTGAAGGGAAATCCCTCTGAAGCCCCGTTAGCCCTGAAGTGGTTCTGGTCAGGTTCAGAAGGTAAGGCGTCATTGCGAGTGACCAATCCAACCCCTTACTACGTCTCTTTTAGCAGTGGTGATTTAGAAGCTAGCGGTAAACGCTATCCGATTGATGTGAAAATGATTGCACCATTTAGTGATGAGGTCATGAAAGTCACTGGCCTTAATGGCAAAGCAAGTTCTGCAAAAGTACATTTTTACGCCATTAATGATTTTGGTGGCGCCATTGAAGGTAATGCCAGTCTGTAATCAGGCAAGGATATAATTCCGCAGGAAGCATAACGTGACTATAAAACCAACTAAAAATTATCATAATCATCTGACCCGTATCGCTACGTTTTGCGCGCTGCTGTATTGCAATAGTGCTTTCTGTGCTGAACTTGTTGAATATGACCATACCTTCCTGATGGGGCAGAATGCCTCAAATATTGATCTCAGCCGGTATAGTGAAGGTAACCCTGCTATACCGGGTATGTACGACGTCAGTGTTTATGTCAACGATCAACCTATTATTAACCAAAGCATTACATTTATTGAAATTGAAGGAAAAAAAAACGCACAAGCCTGTATCACACTTAAGAATTTATTGCAGTTTCATATAAATTCTCCCGATATAAATAACGAAAAAGCCGTTCTGCTTGCCAGGGATGAAACACTCGGCAATTGCCTTAATTTGACGGAAATTATCCCTCAGGCTTCTGTTCGTTATGACGTTAACGAGCAACGTCTGGATATAGACGTTCCTCAGGCATGGGTAATGAAAAATTACCAAAACTATGTTGATCCATCGTTATGGGAAAATGGCATTAATGCGGCCATGTTGTCATACAACCTCAACGGATATCATAGTGAAACTCCTGGTCGAAGAAATGACAGCATTTATGCTGCTTTTAACGGTGGGATGAATTTAGGTGCATGGCGACTGCGTGCCTCAGGCAACTACAACTGGATGACCGATTCTGGCAGTAATTATGATTTTAAGAATCGGTATATACAGCGTGATATCGCCTCGCTGCGTTCTCAACTCATTCTTGGTGAGTCTTATACAACGGGCGAAACCTTTGATTCTGTCAGTATCCGCGGCATTCGTTTATACAGCGACAGCCGCATGTTGCCTCCGACATTAGCGAGTTTTGCGCCTATCATTCATGGCGTTGCTAATACCAACGCCAAAGTCACTATTACGCAAGGTGGCTATAAGATTTATGAAACGACTGTGCCGCCAGGCGCTTTCGTCATTGATGATCTGAGTCCGTCAGGTTACGGCAGCGATCTTATTGTTACTGTCGAAGAATCCGATGGCTCAAAGCGGACATTCTCGCAACCTTTTTCATCGGTCGTTCAAATGTTACGCCCTGGCGTTGGACGTTGGGATATTAGCGGCGGCCAGGTCTTAAAAGATGATATTCAGGATGAGCCTAATTTATTTCAGGCCAGCTACTACTACGGTCTGAATAACTATCTAACGGGTTATACTGGTATTCAGATTACCGATAATAACTATACCGCTGGTTTGTTAGGTCTTGGTCTGAATACTTCAGTCGGTGCATTTTCTTTCGATGTGACTCACTCCAATGTTCGTATACCGGATGATAAAACATATCAGGGACAAAGTTATCGTGTTTCCTGGAACAAGTTATTCGAAGAAACAAGTACTTCACTGAATATCGCGGCCTATCGCTATTCGACACAGAATTACCTTGGTCTTAATGATGCACTAACTCTAATTGATGAAGTGAAACATCCCGAACAAGATCTTGAACCGAAATCCATGCGTAATTACTCGCGCATGAAAAATCAGGTTACGGTCAGTATTAACCAACCGCTAAAATTTGAGAAAAAAGATTACGGTTCATTTTATCTTTCCGGAAGTTGGTCCGATTACTGGGCTTCCGGACAAAATCGTAGCAATTACTCTATTGGCTACAGTAACAGTGCATCCTGGGGCAGCTACAGTGTCAGTGCCCAGCGTTCATGGAATGAAGACGGCGACACTGACGATAGCGTTTATCTCAGTTTCACCATTCCTATTGAAAAATTACTTGGCACTGAACAACGGACTTCAGGTTTCCAGAGTATTGATACTCAAATGAGCAGTGACTTTAAGGGTAATAACCAACTCAACGTCAGTAGCAGTGGCTATAGTGATAACGCTCGCCTCAGTTATAGCGTAAATACTGGCTATACGATGAATAAAGCCAGCAAAGATTTGAGTTATGTTGGGGGTTATGCCAGCTATGAATCACCGTGGGGAACCCTGGCAGGTTCAGTTTCTGCAAATAGCGATAACAGTCGTCAAGTGTCTCTCAGCACCGACGGTGGTTTTGTATTGCATAGCGGCGGCCTGACCTTCAGTAATGACAGTTTTAGCGACTCCGATACACTGGCGGTAGTTCAGGCTCCAGGTGCTCAAGGAGCGCGAATAAATTATGGCAACAGTACTATCGATCGATGGGGTTATGGTGTCACCAGCGCTCTTTCTCCTTATCATGAAAACCGTATCGCGCTGGATATCAACGATCTTGAGAACGATGTTGAATTAAAAAGTACCAGTGCAGTAGCTGTACCGCGTCAGGGTTCAGTCGTCTTTGCTGATTTTGAAACCGTGCAAGGGCAATCAGCCATTATGAACATCACACGAAGTGATGGTAAAAATATTCCATTTGCTGCAGATATTTATGATGAGCAAGGCAATGTCATTGGTAATGTTGGACAGGGTGGACAAGCATTTGTTCGTGGCATTGAGCAGCAGGGAAATATCAGCATTAAATGGCTCGAAGAAAGTAAACCCGTAAGTTGTCTTGCGCATTATCAACAAAGTTCAGAAGCAGAAAAAATAGCGCAATCTATTATTCTGAATGGAATTCGGTGTCAGATTGAGTAACTACAAGGGACGTCAAATGATAAAAATAACGCCACATAAAATAGCGATACTGATGGGAATATTATTATCACCATCAGTATTTGCAACGGATATTAATGTAGAGTTTACAGCCACTGTCAAAGCGACAACCTGTAACATCACACTTACTGGTAATAACGTCACGAATGATGGCAATAATAACTACACATTGAGAATCCCTAAGATGGGTCTGGATAAGATCGCGAATAAAACGACAGAATCTCAGGCTGATTTTAAACTGGTTGCTAGTGGGTGCAGCAGTGGCATCAGTTGGATTGATACCACTCTGACCGGAAATGCATCATCAAGCTCACCTAAGCTTATTATACCGCAGTCTGGTGATTCATCTTCGACGACAAGTAATATCGGTATGGGTTTCAAAAAACGGACTACTGATGATGCCACTTTCCTTAAACCTAACAGTGCGGAAAAGATACGCTGGAGCACAGACGAGATGCAGCCCGATAAGGGTCTTGAAATGACCGTTGCGCTACGTGAAACAGATGCAGGGCAAGGCGTACCGGGGAATTTTCGTGCACTGGCAACGTTTAATTTCATCTATCAATAAGAAGGATAATTAAGATGACATTTAAAAATTTACGTTATGGATTATCCAGCAGTGTCGTTTTGGCTGCCTCATTGTTCAGCGTACCCTCTTATGCGGCAACAGACAGCATTGGGCTGACCGTGATTACTACCGTAGAAATAGGTACTTGTACTGCTACATTAGTAAATGACTCTGATCAGGACATTTCTGTTGTTGACTTTGGCGATGTATATATTTCTGAAATCAATGCCAAGACCAAAGTTAAAACATTCAAACTCAAATTCAAAGACTGTGCGGGTATCCCCAATAAAAAAGCACAAATAAAATTAACCAAGCGAGCCACATGCGAAGGTACTGCTAATGACGGTGCGGGGTTCGCAAATGGATCCACAGCCGCAGATAAAGCAAGTGCCGTCGCCGTTGAAGTCTGGAGCACCGAAACTCCGGCAACAGGGAGCGCAACACAATTTAGTTGTGTGACACCAGCATCTCAAGAGGTCACTATCTCCAATGCAGCCAACGCGGTTGTTTATTATCCGATGAGTGCTCGACTGGTCGTCGAAAAAAATAAAACCGTAAGCAATGTCACTGCGGGTAAATTTTCTGCACCTGCCACATTTACAGTAACCTATAACTAACAGACTGACAGATCCAGGAACTATATATGCATCCCACTCAACGTAAGCTGATGAAGAGAATAATTCTGTTTCTGTCACTACAGTTTCCCATTACCTATCCAGCCATCGCTGGGCAGGATATTGACCTTGTTGCCAATGTAAAAAACAGCACTTGCAAAAGCGGAATCAGTAACCAGGGTAATATTGATCTTGGCGTCGTTGGGGTGGGATATTTTTCAGATAATGTTACTCCTGAAAGCTATCAACCAGGTGGAAAAGAGTTCACTGTCACAGTATCAGACTGTGCATTACAGGGAACTGGCGATGTGCTTAATCAGTTACATATTGATTTTAGAGCCCTTAGCGGTGTCATGGCTGCAGGTTCAAGGCAAATATTTGCCAATGAAGTCGCAACCGGGGCTAAAAATGTCGGTGTCGTTCTCTTTTCCATTCAGGACCCGACCAATATATTCAATGTTATTAGTTCAGCAGGAAATTCTCGTTCCGTGTATCCAGTAATGACTTCTGCCCTGCATAATTCTTCATGGAAATTTTATGCCAGAATGCAAAAAATCGATCCCGCGCTGGATGTCATATCTGGCCAGGTAATGAGTCATATATTAGTTGATGTGTACTACGAATAATAGATCAAAACAAATAACTGCGACTGTTACAGCAGTAGATGGTGGAGTGATAATGAAGAAATTCTTCAGACATTTTCTTTTTTTAATTCTGTGCTTGAGTTGTTATACCGCGAGTGCTGGCACTGATGATAACGTAGGATATATTGTTGGGAATAGTTACGGCGTTGGTCCGTCAGATCAAAAATGGAGAGAAACGGGGCCGAATGGCGATGCTACTGTCATATTCAGATATGCAACAAGTACAAATAATTTAGTTTTCTACAAACCGACGCAGCTTGGACCTACAGGTGTAAAATTACAGTGGAGTCAGTTAGATACCGCTTCTGGTGGTGGTTTTCTTTATTGCAACAGAAGTGATAGCACAAGTGGTAGCGCAATGCGTATTGAAAATGCAATGGTTGACTCAGGTAAAATGTATGGCTCCCATAAATTATTTAATACATCAGTTCCTGGTTTGTATTACACATTATTAATTTCAAACATGTGGTCAGCTTACGGTACCGTAACTAACGTTAGTTCACCTGGGATATACATTGGTGACTCTGCAGAACAATATTTTTCGTGGTATAATCCAAGCGAAGACGTGTTATATTGGAGTTGCAATAATGCGAATAGCACCCGTAAATACTGGGCTGTAGGTGGTATTTATCAGACCCTTACAATTGAATTCTATACAGATACAAACTTTGATCCAACAGTAACTCAACAGATCAAATTATCCAGCTCATCAAATTATCTGTATTCATTTAAAGCCTATGGCGCAGGCCAAGGTATAAATGAGCATAGTTATTTTATCAAAATCGATTTCGATCTGCTCAATGTCAAGTTGACTAATCCCACTTGTTTTACCGCTATGCTTAGTGGAACTTCTGTGACTGGTTCTACGGTAAAAATGGGTGAATATAGTGCAGAACAAATCAGAAACGGTGCCACACCGGTTCCTTTTGATATTTCACTTCAAAACTGCGTTCGTGTGACTAATATTGAGACAAAATTAGTTTCAACAAAGGTTGGTACTGAAAACGGGCAACTCCTTGGTAATACTCTCACAGGTAATGACGCAGCAAAAGGAGTCGGTGTACTCATAGAAGGTTTAGCAACTAGTAAAAATCCTCTAATGACATTGAAACCTAATGATTCAAATTCTGTTTATAAAGATTACGACCCGAGAGGCAAAGACGATACAATAGGAGGAGTTTACCCGGATCAAGATACAGGTATAACATACCCTCTCCATTTCCAGGCCACGCTACAACAGGATGGAACTATACCAATAGAAGCTGGTGAGTTTAAAGCCACCAGTACTTTCCAGGTAACCTACCCTTAATAAGTCCACCGCACCGCCATCATCTGGCGGTGCGGTAATTGATAAATCATTGCCCCCACCAATGTGACTGATAAAATGCCAGGCAACACGACATCATTTATCAGGACACGTTATGAAACCGACCACCATTGCTTCACTTCAGAAATGTAAGCAGGATAAAAAGCGTTTCGCGACCATCACCGCTTACGACTACAGCTTCGCGAAACTATTTGCTGATGAAGGACTTAACGTCATGCTGGTAGGCGATTCGCTGGGCATGACGGTTCAGGGCCACGACTCCACCCTTCCCGTTACCGTCGAGGATATCGCCTATCATACCGCCGCCGTACGTCGCGGCGCGCCAAACTGCCTGCTGTTGGCTGACCTGCCGTTTATGGCGTATGCCACGCCGGAACAAGCCTTTGAAAACGCCGCAACGGTTATGCGTGCCGGTGCCAATATGGTCAAAATTGAGGGCGGTGAGTGGCTGGTCGAAACCGTAAAAATGCTGACCGAACGTGCCGTTCCTGTATGTGGTCACTTAGGTTTAACCCCACAGTCAGTGAATATTTTCGGTGGCTACAAAGTTCAGGGGCGCGGCGATGAAGCGGGCGATCAACTGCTCAGCGATGCATTAGCCTTAGAAGCCGCTGGGGCACAGCTGCTGGTGCTGGAATGCGTGCCGGTTGAACTGGCAAAACGTATTACCGAAGCACTGGCGATCCCGGTTATTGGCATTGGCGCAGGCAACGTCACTGACGGGCAGATCCTCGTGATGCACGACGCCTTCGGCATTACCGGCGGTCACATTCCTAAATTCGCTAAAAATTTCCTCGCCGAAACGGGCGACATCCGCGCGGCTGTGCGGCAGTATATGGCTGAAGTGGAGTCCGGCGTTTATCCGGGCGAAGAACACAGTTTCCATTAAGGAGTCACGTTGTGTTAATTATCGAAACCCTGCCGCTGCTGCGTCAGCAAATTCGCCGCCTGCGTATGGAAGGCAAGCGCGTGGCGCTGGTGCCTACTATGGGTAATCTGCACGATGGCCATATGAAGCTGGTCGACGAAGCCAAAGCCCGCGCCGATGTGGTCGTCGTCAGTATTTTCGTTAACCCGATGCAGTTCGACCGCCCGGAAGATCTGGCACGTTATCCACGGACCTTGCAGGAGGACTGCGAGAAGCTAAACAAACGTAAAGTGGATTTAGTTTTCGCCCCTTCGGTAAAAGAGATCTACCCGAACGGTACTGAAACCCATACTTACGTTGACGTTCCCGGGCTTTCGACCATGCTGGAAGGCGCGAGCCGTCCGGGGCATTTTCGCGGCGTTTCGACTATCGTCAGCAAGCTGTTTAACCTGGTCCAGCCGGACATCGCCTGCTTCGGTGAAAAGGACTTTCAGCAACTGGCGCTGATCCGCAAAATGGTTGCCGATATGGGCTTCGATATTGAGATTGTCGGTGTGCCAATTATGCGCGCCAAAGACGGTCTGGCGCTAAGTTCCCGTAACGGTTATCTGACGGCGGAACAACGCAAAATTGCGCCTGGTCTGTACAAAGTTTTAAGTTCGATTGCTGACAAATTGCAGGCTGGGGAACGGGATCTCGATGAAATTATTACCATTGCGGGGCAAGAACTGAATGAAAAAGGCTTCCGCGCCGATGATATTCAGATTCGCGATGCCGACACATTGCTGGAAGTTTCTGAAACCAGCAAACGGGCAGTAATTCTGGTAGCCGCCTGGCTTGGCGATGCTCGCCTGATCGACAACAAAATGGTCGAGCTGGCGTAATACTTAACTGGCGCTACGGCTGATGGCGCCAGTTATTAATTTACCCCACGTCATCTGTCATAACACAGGTAACTTAAATAAGGTTAATTACCTTATCAATCTCAGCAAGAGATAAATTTGTCATCTCTGCAACGTCTTCCCGAGACATTCCTTTACTTAGAAGACGCAGGGCGAATTCTTGCCTTTCCTCCTGTCTTCCCTGCTGAATCCCCTTCTCAATTCCCTTCTCTTCAAACCACTGCGCCAGCGTCATCATAGACTCCCCTCCCGTTTCCCTGTCTCTCAGCACACCATAAAACAAATCCGCTTGTTCAGTATGACCGCGTTGCAGCATATAGTTTTGCATGGCAACTAACTGACTTCCGCTAGTGTACCCTTCGTCAATCAGCGTGACCAGTTGCTCCAGCAATAACATTAAGTCGCGCTGGCGAATATGTTTTTGCAGTAGTTCGAGAATCGCAATCCGCCGATGTTGCATGATTTCGTCATCCGGTGTGATGGTGATATCCACCAGCGGGAAAGGACTGTTATAGACGCGTCGCGCCAGCTCCGGCGAGTAAAACATATCAAACCAGCACATTGAGAGTGGATAAGGTGTGGTCTCGCCCTGATAAAACAGAATCGGCACCACCAGCGGCAGCTTATCGTGATCCGCCTCCAGATGCCGGTGCATAGCAGCAATAGAATAACGCATCATGCGAAACGCCATTTTCTTATCCGGCTTGCTTTGGTGTTCAATCACAACATGCAGATAACCGGGATTGCCCTGCATTTGCACGGAATAGAGCACGTCCGTGCTGTGTCCTTTCAGGCTCTCTTCAATGAAACTCCCCGACTCTAAATGAAGCGTGTTGAGGTCACAAAGTTCTCGTAATTCCACTGGCAAATGTATCTCCAGAAAGTCGCGAGCCGTCTCCGCGTGCATTAAAAATTGTTTAAACACTGCATCATGCGGTGTGGTACTCGGTGCATCCATCTTCCCTGTCTTCCGTGTTGTCTTGCGTGAAGGCAGTATCCAGTCAAGGCGCGCCGTCGTCAGCCGCCTCTTTAGTGTTTACCGAGCAGCGTTCAGAGAAATTTCAATTCGTTACAGGCGATACATGGCACGCTTCGGCGCGGTACGCAAACTGCTGACGCAAATGCCATCAGATGAGTAGACACTCATCAAAAATCGGGCAATACTGCGTGAGAATTTCCTCAAAGCAGGCACCGCCTGCTTCGTTAACGACAGGGTAGAAAGGTAGAAGTTATGATTCGCACGATGCTGCAGGGCAAACTCCACCGCGTGAAAGTGACTCATGCGGACCTGCACTATGAAGGTTCTTGCGCCATTGACCAGGATTTTCTTGACGCAGCCGGTATTCTCGAAAACGAAGCCATCGATATCTGGAATGTCACCAACGGCAAGCGTTTCTCCACTTATGCCATCGCGGCAGAACGCGGTTCGAGAATTATTTCTGTTAACGGTGCGGCGGCCCACTGCGCCAGCGTCGGCGATATTGTCATCATCGCCAGCTTCGTTACCATGCCAGATGAAGAAGCTCGCACCTGGCGACCCAATGTCGCCTATTTTGAAGGCGACAATGAAATGAAACGTACCGCGAAAGCGATTCCGGTACAGGTTGCTTGATTGTTATCCCTGCGGCTGGTTACTCACCAGCCGCGACATCGTCTCCAGCGAATCCGTTCTTAAGATATAAAGTCGTTTTAGTAACAACGGATTATCCCCCGGTTTTACTTTGCCTTTCATGGTTGTCACCGCCAGGTGAAATCCGGCATCGTTTGCTGCCTTCACGGCTTTGTCATTAAATCCGCCAAACGGATACGAAAGATACCAGACATGCGGATTAAATTGCGCCAGAGCGCGGCGTGAACGTGCAAAATCAAACAGAATATTGTGCTCACTACGGCTCAGTAATATGGGTCGGCGATAGCCATCCACCCGATGCAAAAAATGGGTATGTGACTGAAAATCAAAAACATCGCGAATTTCGTTAAGCTCAGAAACGCTCATAAATTGCAGCGATTTTGGGTTCCACTTCTGCGGGTGACGTTTGATGCGCGAGGTAACAACAAACGCCGTCGCCTTCATGCCATATTGTTTCAATACAGGATACGCATAGCGGCTCACCGACTTGAGGCCATCATCAAAGGTAATCACCACCGCTCGCGCAGGGAGATTGATCTTATTCTTCACGTAACCTTCCAGCTGCGCCATGCTCAGTGTCGCGTATCCCCTGTCGCGCAGCCAGGCCATCTGGTTATTGAAAGCGCGTACCGAGGTGGTCGTCGAAGTATGGCGAAAACGGGTGTTTTCTTCATCGCGCAGAATATGGTGATAGGTTAGCACCGGCAGGCCATTATCGGGTTGGGCATCCAGCGCGCTGATATAGGCGAGTCGATCGCCAATACGGATCTGATACCAGGTTTGATTTAACCTGTCTTTCAGTTTATGCAAAATCGGGTAGCGCAAATTGTCCGCCAGTACCCCAAATGGCGCACTGCCCGCACTCGGCGCGTTATAGACCGGCGTATCTTTCCAGGTAATTAAGTTCTGATTACTCAGCGGCTTGTTGAGGTCACCCAAACCGTCTTCAACTTTTTGTCGCCCCTGAACTGGCTCGAGATGCCCTTTATCGATAAACCCTTTACCAAAGCCAAAATTAAATGCGTAATAACTTGCGGCAGTGGGCTCCACGGCAATGATTTGCCCGGCCCGAATATTCCCCACGGTCACCATCTTGTCGCCAATTTGCGCCCAGATCGCAGCATTTTCGATGGTTTGCATATAACGGGCAGGTAACGCGGCACTGACACTTGCGGTAAACAGCATCAGCAGGAGAATAACAGCTTGTTTGTACATGAAAAAATAACCGAGGGTGAAACAACGCTTTTATTGTAGCAAAAGCGCTATAAGAATCGTGGGTTAATACTCATACAAATTATGTTTGAGGACGAAAGGCGGATTTTTTTGTTGTTGGTGCCAAAGACTACTCACCTCCGGCCCACCCAGTTCGACAATACGCTCGCGAAACTCTGAACTGGTCATGGTTTCACGGCAAGCCATCATCTGTTCAATTAACGGTAACGTGACACCAGAAATCACTTCGCAACGGGAGTGTTTGTGGCTTAATAATGAAGCCACGCGGTACGGTGGCGCTCCGGCTATATCGGTTAAGAAGATGACACCCTCACCAGAGTCCGCTTCATGCAGAGCATCGCACATCATGCGGCTGAGCATATTAGAGCTTAACCCACGCCAGAAATTCACGGCCCGGCACTGAAGAAGCGCCCCATGTTTTTTCTCCAGCGCATCCAGTATCTCTTGCGCCCGGTCATCGTGACAGGTAATTACCCAACCTAACATCGCCTTCCTCCTTAGCCGAAAATCAGTCTACCCTGACCATTGTTGATAAAGGGTGATAGCCGTCAAAACTCCTCTCCCCCAAATCCAGAGGAGAGGAAATAGCCTTAGCTACGCAAACCACGTCCACGTTGGATCAGCGACCAACAGATCAAATAAAACGCCACAATAAAGACCACCAGTACGCCAAAGGTAGTGACCAGCGGAACATCATTGATACCGAGGAAGCCGTAACGGAAACCACTGATCATATAAACGATTGGGTTCAGGTGCGACAGCCCTTGCCAGAACGGCGGCAACAAAGTCAGTGAGTAAAAGACCCCACCCAAATACGTGAGTGGCGTTAACACAAAGGTTGGCACCAGGCTGATGTCATCGAACGTTTTGGCAAACACACCGTTCAGCAAACCCGCAAGGGAGAACAACACCGCCGTGAGCACCAGGGTTAAGGCAACGAATACCCACGAATGCACCTGAAACGGCACAAAAAACAGTGAAATTGCCGTCACCAGAATGCCAACAAACAGACCACGCGCCACGCCACCGCCGACATATCCGGCAATAATGACGTGAGTCGGAACCGGCGCTACCAGCAGCTCTTCAATATTACGCTGGAACTTGGCACCAAAAAATGATGACGCAACGTTGGCGTAGGCATTGGTGATCACCGACATCATGATCAGCCCCGGTACGATGAACTGCATATAGCTGAAGCCATGCATATCGCCAATACGCGAACCAATCAGGTTACCGAAGATAATAAAGTAAAGGGTCATGGTGATGACTGGCGGCACCAGCGTCTGCACCCAGATACGCATAAAGCGATGGATCTCTTTCGCCCAGATGCTTTTTAGCGCCACCCAGTAAAGATGCATCATGCGCGATCTCCTTGTTTTTCATTAACCAGTGAAACAAACAGCTCTTCCAGACGGTTAGCTTTGTTACGCATACTTAATACCTGAATGCCCTGCTCACTTAACTGCGTAAATACGCTGTTGATCCCCTGCTCACGCAGCACTTCAACTTCCAGCGTCGCGGTATCGACCAGTCGATACTGATAGCCATCGAGCTTCGGTAACGGACTTTTCGGTGCGAGATCGAGAATAAAGGTTTCCGATTTCAGCTTCGCCAGCAGCGCCTTCATCGAGGTATTTTCCACCAGCTCACCGTGTTGAATAATGCCGATATTGCGGCACAGCATTTCTGCTTCTTCCAGGTAGTGTGTGGTGAGAATGATGGTGGTGCCTTTGTCGTTTAAATCCTTCAAAAAGCCCCACATTGAGCGGCGAAGTTCAATATCCACGCCTGCGGTCGGTTCGTCGAGAATCAGTAGTTTAGGTTCATGCATTAACGCACGGGCAATCATTAAACGGCGCTTCATCCCGCCAGATAACATACGCGCACGTTCGTTGCGTTTTCCCCATAGATCGAGTTGTTTAAGATATTTTTCGCTGCGGATGTACGCCTCTTTGCGCTCCACACCGTAGTACCCTGCCTGATTTACCACAATTTGCTGCACGGTTTCAAACGGGTTGAAGTTAAATTCCTGCGGCACCAGTCCCAACTGACGTTTAGCGTTCACGACATCTTTCTCGAGATCGTAACCAAATACGCTGACCCGCCCGGAGGTTTTATTTACCAGAGAGCTGATAATACCGATAGTGGTCGATTTCCCGGCCCCGTTCGGCCCGAGAAGCGCATAAAAATCACCCGCTTCGACCTGCAAATCTATTCCACGAAGCGCCTGAACGCCGCCTGGATAAGTTTTTTTAAGCTGTTGAAGTTCCAGTGCAATGGTCATAAATTTTTACTTACCTTACGTTCTTACACTTTATCTGTGGTTTAAATCGTCCCGGAGTTGCCCTATATTAGCCAAACGTAATTATTTGGTTACAGGTCGTTAACCTCCATGAAAGACATAGATACACTCATCAGCAACAATGCACTATGGTCAAAAATGCTGGTGGAAGAGGATCCCGGGTTTTTTGAGAAACTGGCACAAGCGCAAAAACCGCGCTTTCTATGGATTGGATGTTCCGACAGTCGCGTTCCTGCAGAACGTTTAACCGGTCTTGAGCCGGGCGAACTCTTTGTTCACCGTAATGTTGCTAACCTGGTCATTCACACCGACCTGAACTGCCTTTCCGTGGTTCAGTATGCAGTGGATGTACTCGAAGTTGAACACATTATTATCTGTGGCCACTACGGTTGCGGCGGCGTACAAGCCGCAGTTGAAAACCCGGAACTGGGGCTTATCAACAACTGGCTGCTGCATATCCGCGATATCTGGTTCAAACATAGCTCATTGCTCGGCGAAATGCCGCAAGAGCGCCGTCTGGATACCTTGTGTGAACTGAACGTCATGGAACAGGTTTATAACCTGGGCCACTCCACCATTATGCAATCAGCGTGGAAACGCGGGCAGAAAGTTACCATTCACGGCTGGGCCTACGGCATTCACGACGGCTTGCTGCGTGATCTGGATGTCACAGCGACCAACCGCGAAACCCTTGAGCAACGTTACCGTCACGGGATTTCCAACCTCAAGCTGAAACACGCCAACCACAAATAAAAATGCCATGCCGGATGCAACACATCCGGCAACTTCACACTTACTCGTCCAGCAGAATCACTTTGCCGATATACGGCAGATGACGGTAACGCTGTGCGTAATCAATGCCGTAACCCACCACAAACTCATCCGGGATCGAGAAACCGATAAATTCAACCGGGACGTTCACTTCACGACGGGACGGTTTATCCAGCAGCGTACAAATCGCCAGCGACTTCGGTTCGCGCAGGCTTAAGATCTCACGCACTTTCGACAGTGTATTCCCCGAGTCGATGATATCTTCAACAATCAGCACGTCCTTGCCACGGATATCTTCATCCAGATCTTTGAGGATTTTCACATCACGGGTGGTGGACATGCCGCTACCGTAGCTGGAGGCGGTCATAAAGTCGACTTCATGAGATACCTGAACTTCACGGCACAGGTCCGCCATAAACATAAATGAGCCACGCAGCAGACCAACCAGCACCATATCGCTGCCGCTGTCTTTGTAACGCTCAGTAATCTGACGACCCAGTTCGGCGATACGCGCTTTAATCTCCGCTTCGGGGATCATTACTTCTACAGTATGTTTCATATCTCTAACCATATGATTTAAAAACAAATCACTTCGCACGGGCAGGTTTTGGCACCGCAACAAAGCGCAAGACACGCAGTATACCAGTAAAACTATTCATTCGCGGAATCTGTTAATAAAGCTCGAATTGTGATGACGATCACACATGTTAAAACCTATAATTAATTGCTACTAAAATATTAATGAATTGAAATGGTGTCTCTTTATGGCAATTAACAATACAGGCTCGCGACGATTACTCGTCACGCTAACAGCCCTTTTTGCAGCGCTTTGCGGGCTGTATCTACTCATTGGCGGAGGCTGGCTGGTCGCGATTGGCGGCTCCTGGTACTACCCTATCGCTGGTCTTGTGATGCTCGGCGTCGCCTGGATGCTGTGGCGCAGTAAACGTGCCGCGCTTTGGCTGTACGCAGCCCTGCTGCTCGGCACCATGATTTGGGGCGTCTGGGAAGTTGGTTTCGACTTCTGGGCGCTGACTCCGCGCAGCGACATTCTGGTCTTCTTCGGCATCTGGCTGATCCTGCCGTTTGTCTGGCGTCGCCTGGTCATTCCTGCCAGCGGCGCAGTTGCCGCACTGGTGGTGGCACTGCTGATTAGCGGTGGTATCCTGACCTGGGCCGGATTTAACGATCCGCAGGAAATCAACGGCACCTTAAGCGCCAATGCCACACCTGCGGAAGCTATCTCACCCGTTGCCGATCAGGACTGGCCTGCCTATGGTCGCAATCAGGAAGGTCAACGCTTTTCACCTCTGAAACAAATTAACGCCGATAACGTCCATAATCTGAAAGAAGCCTGGGTGTTCCGTACTGGCGATGTGAAGCAGCCGAACGATCCGGGCGAAATCACCAATGAAGTGACGCCGATTAAAGTGGGCGACACCCTTTACCTGTGTACCGCTCACCAGCGCCTGTTTGCGCTCGATGCCGCCAGCGGCAAAGAGAAATGGCATTACGATCCTGAGCTGAAAACTAACGAGTCTTTCCAGCACGTAACCTGCCGTGGCGTCTCTTATCATGAAGCCAAAGCAGAAACGGCTTCACCGGAAGTGATGGCGGATTGCCCGCGTCGTATCATTCTTCCGGTCAATGATGGTCGACTGATTGCGATTAACGCTGAAAACGGCAAACTGTGCGAAACCTTCGCCAATAAAGGCGTGCTCAATCTGCAAAGCAATATGCCAGACACCAAACCGGGTCTGTATGAACCGACTTCGCCACCGATTATCACCGATAAAACCATCGTGATGGCCGGTTCAGTTACCGATAACTTCTCAACCCGCGAAACGTCTGGCGTGATCCGTGGTTTTGATGTCAACACCGGGGAGCTGCTGTGGGCTTTTGATCCCGGCGCGAAAGATCCGAACGCAATCCCGTCTGACGAACACACCTTTACCTTTAACTCGCCAAACTCCTGGGCACCAGCGGCCTATGACGCGAAGCTGGATCTGGTCTATCTGCCGATGGGCGTGACCACGCCGGATATCTGGGGCGGTAACCGCACACCGGAACAGGAACGTTATGCCAGCTCGATTCTGGCGCTGAATGCCACTACCGGGAAACTGGCGTGGAGCTACCAGACCGTTCACCACGACCTGTGGGACATGGATCTTCCGGCACAGCCGACGCTGGCGGACATCACCGTTAATGGTCAGAAAGTGCCAGTTATTTACGCTCCGGCGAAAACCGGCAACATTTTTGTGCTCGATCGTCGCAATGGCGAACTGGTGGTTCCGGCCCCGGAAAAACCGGTGCCGCAAGGTGCTGCGAAAGGCGATTACGTTACTCCGACCCAGCCGTTCTCTGAACTGAGCTTCCGTCCGAAGAAAGATTTGAGCGGTGCGGATATGTGGGGAGCCACCATGTTTGACCAACTGGTGTGCCGCGTGATGTTCCACCAGATGCGCTATGAAGGCATTTTCACGCCGCCATCTGAACAGGGCACGCTGGTCTTCCCGGGTAACCTGGGAATGTTTGAATGGGGCGGGATTTCCGTTGATCCAAATCGTGAAGTGGCAATTGCCAACCCAATGGCACTGCCGTTTGTTTCGAAACTGATCCCACGCGGTCCGGGTAACCCGATGGAGCAGCCGAAAGATGCCAAAGGCACGGGTACGGAATCCGGCATTCAGCCACAGTACGGTGTACCGTATGGTGTCACGCTCAACCCGTTCCTCTCACCGTTTGGTCTGCCGTGTAAACAGCCAGCATGGGGTTATATCTCGGCGCTGGATCTGAAAACCAATGAAGTGGTGTGGAAGAAACGTATTGGTACGCCGCAAGACAGTATGCCGTTCCCGATGCCTGTACCGGTGCCGTTCAATATGGGTATGCCGATGCTGGGCGGGCCAATCTCCACGGCGGGTAACGTGCTGTTTATCGCTGCTACGGCAGATAACTACCTGCGCGCTTACAACATGAGCAACGGTGAAAAACTGTGGCAGGGCCGTTTACCAGCGGGTGGTCAGGCGACGCCAATGACCTATGAAGTGAATGGCAAGCAGTATGTGGTGATCTCCGCAGGCGGTCACGGTTCATTTGGTACGAAGATGGGCGACTATATTGTGGCTTATGCGCTGCCGGATGATGTGAAATAACCATAATGCCCGGAGAGATCCGGGCATATTTCCGAATACGGTCTTTTTATACCGTAAACCCTAACATCATCCCCGTATCTTCATGCTCCAGCAGATGGCAGTGCGCCATATAAGCATGTTCTTTCGGTGCGTTGTGATTAAACTTCACCAGCACTTCACTGACATTGCCTTCTACCTTAACGGTATCTTTCCAGCCCGCGCGATGAGCCGCTGGCGGTTTGCCATTTTCTGACAAGATACGGAACTGGGTGCCGTGAATATGGAACGGATGCAGCATCATGTCGCCCACGCCAGAGATAACCCAACGTTCGTACTGCCCTTTCGCCGCCGCAAACATCGGCTTATTCATATCAAACGCCTGACCGTTGATTTTATTGGCATGGGGGAAATCGAACTTCCCGCCGTGGTTCATATGATTCATATTACCGTGCCCCATATGGCCCATCATCTGGCTGTGATCCATTCCGGCCATCGCCTGATCGCCATATTTCTCCATTAGCATCTGCATACCCATCATATCGAGCATCGGGTCCATAGAAAGTTGCAGCTTGCGTACCGTCAGCCCTTCCAGCGAAGGTAACGCAGGCAGGCTACTTAATGTGTCTGGCAAAGCACCGGAGGCACTAATAGCAATCGGCTGAATCCGCATTACCGGATGCGGCTTGTCAAACGGCGCAATCGCCATCCCCATCTGGCTGACCGGTAGCGTCACCAGGTCAAAGGGTTTGTTGTCGTTAACCTCCACCAGCACTTCAAAACGCTCGCCCATCAGCACCGGCAGCTCGCTCACCTTCACCGGTTCAGGTAGCAGACCACCGTCGCTGGCAATCACATACAGCGGGCGATTGTCGCTGGTGGCGAAATTGAGCGAGCGGGCATTACAGCCATTGAGCAAACGCAGGCGCAGCCAACCACGCGGGGCAGCGTGTTGTGGGTAGATTGCACCGTTGGTCAGCAGCGTATCGCCAAACCAGCCCACGGCGGCGGTCATCACATCCAGTTGATAATCAATCTGCCCATCAGCGTTAAATTTTTTATCCTGAACAATCACCGGAACATCATCGATACCCCACTGTTTTGGCAGCATTAATTTCAGGACCTCGTCATCTTCAATTACCACCAGCCCAGCCAACCCCATCGCCACCTGTCGCCCGGTCTTGCCATGTTGATGTGGATGGAACCAGCAAGTAGCGGCAGGTTGATCAACGTTCAACGTCACCGAGCGCTTGCCACCTGGCAGAATAATTCCCTGCGGGCCGCCGTCGACTTCACCCGGTACTTCCAGCCCGTGCCAGTGCAACGTCGTCTCTTCCGTCAGTTGGTTATAGATATCAACCGTTACCGCTTTGCCGCGCTGTAATTTCACCGCCGGCCCCAGCAGATTGCCGTTATAGCCCCAGGTAGTTGCAGTTTTCTCGCCAAAGGTAGACTGACCTGCGCCAATAGTTAACTGAATGCGATTACGGGCATCGGTCGTGAGCAAATCAGGGATCGGTAACGTTGGGCGTTCCGCCGCAAAGACTGCGCGGCTCCACAGCGGCAAGGCTGAAGCCACACCCAGCGCGACGGAATATTTTAAGAAATCACGACGTTGCATAGTTATTTCCTTATTCTTAAGCAGGCGAAACAAAATCAAACGTTGAGCATAGTCCTTCCCCTTACGGGAAGGTCAAGCCGCAGACACAATTTAATCGACAATAATGGTCGTCGCCTCGCTCGCAGTGTGCTAACGTTTATCTTCTTTAAGCCCCTGGTAGAAGCAATGAAGACGTTTTTCAGAACAGTGTTATTCGGCAGCCTGATGGCCGTTTGCGCAAACAGTTACGCGCTCAGCGAGTCTGAAGCCGAAGATATGGCCGATTTAACGGCAGTTTTTGTCTTTCTGAAGAACGATTGTGGTTACCAGAACTTACCTAACGGGCAAATTCGTCGCGCACTGGTCTTTTTCGCCCAGCAAAACCAGTGGGATCTCAGTAATTACGACACCTTCGACATGAAAGCCCTCGGTGAAGACAGCTACCGCGATCTCAGCGGCATTGGCATTCCCGTCGCTAAAAAGTGCAAAGCCCTGGCCCGCGATTCCTTAAGCCTGCTTGCCTACGTCAAATAATCCCTGATACCTTTTTGTAGAAATATTGACCGTGCATCCGCGGTCAATGTTAGCTATTATGTTGCGCCCTTTTTTTACGGGTGTTAACAAAGGAGGTATCAACCCATGGCCGAAAAAAAACAGTGGCATGAAACGCTACACGACCAGTTTGGGCAGTACTTTGCGGTAGATAACGTTCTGTATCATGAAAAGACCGATCACCAGGATCTGATCATTTTTGAGAACGCTGCATTTGGTCGCGTAATGGCGCTGGATGGCGTAGTACAAACCACCGAGCGCGACGAGTTTATCTATCATGAGATGATGACCCATGTTCCGCTACTGGCCCATGGTCACGCGAAACATGTGCTGATTATCGGCGGCGGCGACGGTGCCATGCTGCGTGAAGTAACCCGACATAAAAACGTTGAGTCAATCACGATGGTGGAAATCGATGCGGGTGTCGTATCGTTCTGCCGTCAGTATCTACCCAACCATAACGCCGGTAGCTACGACGATCCGCGCTTTAAGCTGGTGATCGACGATGGCGTCAATTTCGTTAATCAAACCAGCCAGACCTTTGATGTCATTATCTCCGACTGCACCGATCCTATCGGTCCCGGCGAAAGCCTTTTCACTTCGGCATTTTATGAAGGCTGCAAACGTTGCCTGAATCCTGGCGGTATCTTCGTCGCACAAAACGGCGTCTGCTTTTTACAGCAGGAAGAAGCCATCGACAGCCATCGCAAACTCAGCCATTACTTCAGCGACGTTGGCTTTTATCAGGCGGCGATCCCGACCTATTACGGCGGTATCATGACTTTTGCATGGGCGACAGATAACGACGCCTTACGCCATCTCTCAACCGAAATTATTCAGGCGCGTTTTCTCGCTTCTGGCCTGAAATGCCGTTATTACAATCCGGCAATCCATACGGCAGCTTTTGCCTTACCTCAGTATCTGCAAGACGCACTGGCTTCACAGCCGTCCTAAGGAGAAGATAAGAAATTGAAAAAACTGAAACTGCATGGCTTTAATAATCTGACCAAAAGTCTGAGTTTTTGTATTTACGATATCTGCTACGCCAAAACTGCCGAAGAGCGCGACGGTTATATTGCTTATATCGATGAACTCTATAATGCCAACCGTCTGACCGAAATCCTGTCAGAAACCTGTTCCATTATCGGGGCCAATATTCTTAACATCGCCCGCCAGGATTACGAACCACAGGGTGCCAGCGTCACTATTCTGGTGAGTGAAGAACCGGTCGACCCGAAACTCATCGACAAAACAGAACACCCCGGCCCACTGCCAGAAACGGTCGTTGCCCATCTCGATAAAAGTCATATTTGCGTACATACCTACCCGGAAAGTCATCCTGAAGGCGGTTTATGTACCTTCCGCGCCGATATTGAAGTCTCTACCTGCGGCGTGATTTCTCCGCTGAAGGCGCTGAATTACCTGATCCACCAGCTTGAGTCCGATATCGTAACCATTGATTATCGCGTGCGCGGTTTTACCCGCGACATTAACGGTATGAAGCACTTTATCGACCATGAGATTAATTCGATTCAGAACTTTATGTCTGACGATATGAAGGCGCTGTATGACATGGTGGATGTGAACGTCTATCAGGAAAATATCTTCCATACCAAGATGTTGCTTAAAGAGTTCGACCTTAAGCACTACATGTTCCACACCAAACCGGAAGATTTAACCGACAGCGAGCGCCAGGAAATTACCGCTGCGCTGTGGAAAGAAATGCGCGAGATTTATTACGGGCGCAATATGCCAGCTGTTTAACGGCTCTGGCGGAGCTCCCAGGCTCCGCCAGATTTATTTACTTCTGCTGCACGAAATTGCGGTAAGCCGCCACGACCTGCAGAAAATCCTCAACGCCGCATAGCGACAGGCTTTCTTCGTCGTAGTAGTTCATCCCCTCTTCCATTTCATCGCCAGCGAATTCCAGTTGATTGGCGCGAACCATCACCTCTTCACCGTCCATCCACAGGGTGTATTCATGCCCTGCCCGTTGCCAGGACCGTTCGCTACCTTTCAGTGCGTGCGCTGCTTGTTCCACTTCATCAAGCAAGGCCAGGTTTTCTTTCACCTCTTCATTAAACCAGTGCCCGACCACTTCATGCCCCATGGACATACGCACCTTTACCACTCCGGTAATATCGCGCAGAAATTCGTAATCCATAGTGTGTTCCTCTGCTCCCGGCAATGCGCCGAAATCGCATTGCGCCATTGATGTAATTATCGCAGCCTTACCGGAGAAAAACAGCGGAACGGCGATGGTTTAGAAATAAAAAATGCCCGGGAATCTCATTCACCGGGCATTGTGTCGTTTATGCGCAGCGCGTGCGCTTACTTATTACACCGCAGTCTGGAAAATCACCCCATCGGCTTTTTCGGTGTACTGAGAAAGCTGGTTGAAGTTCAGATAACGATAAGTATCAACGGCAGTTTTATCTACTTGCGCAACGTAGGTCTGGTACTCTTCCGGCGTCGGCAGTTTGCCAATCAGCGCCGCAACAGCCGCCAGTTCTGCAGAAGCCAGGAAGACATTCGCGCCAGTCCCCAGACGGTTCGGGAAGTTACGGGTAGAGGTGGAAACCACCGTCGCACCGTCTGCTACACGCGCCTGGTTACCCATACACAGGGAACAGCCAGGGATCTCGATACGCGCACCGCTCTTACCGAAGACGCTGTAGTAGCCTTCTTCAGTCAACTGTGCGGCGTCCATACGGGTTGGCGGTGCCACCCACAGGCGGGTCGGCAACTGGCCTTTATGCGCATCCAGCAGTTTACCCGCAGCACGGAAGTGACCGATGTTAGTCATGCAAGAACCGATAAATACTTCGTCGATCTTCTCGCCCTGTACCGCAGACAGCGGACGCGCGTCATCCGGGTCGTTCGGAGCACACAGGATTGGCTCTTTAATATCCGCCAGATCGATGTCAATCACTGCCGCGTATTCCGCATCTGCATCGGCTTCCAGCAGCTCAGGATTCGCCAGCCATTTTTCCATGCCCTGAATACGACGTTCGAGGGTACGACGATCGCCATAACCTTCCGCGATCATCCACTTCAGCAGGACGATGTTAGAGTTCAGGTATTCGATGATCGGTTCTTTGTTCAGCTTGATAGTACAACCAGCGGCAGAACGCTCAGCGGACGCATCGGTCAGTTCAAATGCCTGCTCAACTTTCAGATCCGGCAGACCTTCAATTTCCAGAATGCGACCAGAGAAGATGTTTTTCTTGCCTTTCTTCTCAACGGTCAGCAGACCTTGTTTGATCGCATACAGCGGGATCGCGTGTACCAGATCGCGCAGGGTGATGCCCGGCTGCATTTTGCCTTTGAAGCGCACCAGAACGGATTCCGGCATATCCAGCGGCATTACGCCTGTTGCGGCTGCAAATGCCACCAGACCAGAACCCGCCGGGAAAGAGATACCGATCGGGAAACGGGTATGGGAGTCACCTCCGGTACCGACGGTATCCGGCAGCAGCATACGGTTCAGCCAGGAGTGGATTACGCCGTCACCCGGACGCAGCGACACACCGCCACGGTTCATAATGAAGTCCGGCAGCGTGTGGTGCGTGTTCACGTCAACTGGCTTCGGATACGCCGCGGTGTGGCAGAAAGACTGCATCACCAGGTCAGCCGAGAAGCCCAGGCACGCCAGGTCTTTCAGTTCATCACGGGTCATCGGGCCGGTGGTGTCCTGAGAGCCTACAGAAGTCATTTTCGGTTCGCAGTACGCGCCCGGACGAATGCCTTTCACGCCACAGGCACGGCCTACCATTTTCTGCGCCAGCGAGAAGCCGCGATCGCTCTCAGCGACATCTTTCGCCTGACGGAACACATCACTGTGCGGCAGACCAAGTGCTTCACGCGCTTTGGTGGTCAGGCCACGCCCGATAATCAGCGGGATACGGCCGCCAGCACGCACTTCATCAATCAGCACGTCGGTTTTCAGTTCGAAGGTCGCCAGCAGTTGGCCTGTTTCGTGGTTACGCACTTCACCTTTGTACGGGTAAACGTCAATCACGTCGCCCATGTTCAGGTTAGAGACGTCGACTTCGATTGGCAGTGCACCCGCGTCTTCCATCGTGTTAAAGAAGATGGGTGCAATTTTACCGCCGAGGCACAAACCACCGCCGCGTTTGTTCGGCACATGTGGAATATCATCGCCCATAAACCACAGAACGGAGTTAGTGGCGGATTTACGCGAAGAACCCGTACCCACAACGTCACCGACGTACGCCAGCGGGAAACCTTTCTGTTGCAGAGCTTCGATTTGCTTGATCGGACCAACAACACCAGGCTGGTCTGGCTCAATACCTTCACGGGCGTTTTTCAGCATCGCCAGCGCGTGCAGTGGGATATCCGGGCGTGACCACGCATCCGGTGCCGGAGAAAGGTCATCGGTGTTAGTTTCGCCAGTGACTTTGAAGACGGTAACGGTCAGTTTTTCAGCCAGCGCCGGGCGATTCAGGAACCATTCGGCATCCGCCCAGGACTGCATTACCTGCTTCGCATATTCGTTGCCTGCTTTCGCTTTCTCTTCTACGTCATAGAAGTTATCGAACATCAGCAGTGTGTGAGAAAGTGCTTTGGCAGCGATCGGTGCCAGTTTGGCATCATCCAGCGCGTCGATCAGCGGATGAATGTTGTAACCACCCTGCATGGTGCCCAGCAGTTCGATGGCTTTTTCCGGAGTCAGCAGAGGGGATTTGGCTTCGCCTTTCGCGATAGCAGCCAGGAAGCCTGCTTTGACATAGGCGGCTTCATCGACGCCAGGGGGAACACGGTTGGTTAACAGATCTAACAGGAATTCTTCTTCGCCCGCGGGCGGGTTTTTCAGCAGCTCTACAAGTGCGGCCATTTGGTTTGCATCCAGGGGTTTGGGCGCAATCCCCTCAGCGGCACGCTCAGCTACGTGCTTACGGTATTCTTCTAGCACGACGGTTCTCCTCGCTCTCATTGTCATAGTGCGGCAGGCGATTCTCTTCACGCTCCTGTGAGACAGCAGTTTGTAGGGTAAATGCCCAGTACCGCAACGGGCAGAATAGCAGGATTTTGACGATGTGTTAATCTGTTTACAAAAAAGCAACATAAAAAAGTGGCTGAATCGTTAAGGATGGTCTAGAGATTGTTTCCCTCCGTAAAAACTTCGTTAATTCGCATGGTGATAATCACCTTTCTCAACGAATCCCAAGATTAGTCAAAATTTAAACTACCGCCTCTTTATACTCGGATTCACAGCACCTGCGGGTGGCAGTTCGCCGACCATTGCGATTTCCTTGAGATCCGAATTATGAAAATGACTTTGCCGTTTAAACCCCATGTGCTGGCGCTAATTTGCAGTGCCGGGCTTTGTGCCGCCTCTACCGGGCTATATATAAAAAGCCGCACAGTGGAAGCGCCTGTGGAACCGCAATCGACACAACAGACTGCGCCTGACATCACCGCAGTTACGCTTCCTGCAACGGTTTCCGCACCGCCCGTAACGCCCGCCGTCGTCAAATCCGCATTCAGCACTGCACAAATCGATCAATGGGTTGCGCCTGTCGCGCTGTACCCCGATTCTCTGCTTTCACAAGTGTTAATGGCATCAACCTATCCGGCAAACGTTGCTCAAGCAGTGCAATGGTCGCACGATAATCCACTTAAACAAGGCGATGCTGCTATTCAGGCGGTATCTGACCAGCCGTGGGACGCCAGCGTTAAATCACTGGTGGCCTTTCCACAATTGATGGCATTGATGGGCGAAAACCCGCAATGGGTGCAAAACCTGGGCGATGCTTTTCTGGCGCAGCCGCAGGACGTGATGGACTCGGTACAGCGATTGCGGCAACTGGCGCAACAAACCGGCTCGCTGAAGTCATCAACCGAACAGAAAGTTATTACCACAACGAAGAAAGCTGTACCGGTAACACAGACAGTCACGGCTCCCGTCATACCATCCAATACCGTTTCAACTGCCAGCCCCGTCATTACAGAGCCTGCAACAACCGTCATTTCCATTGAGCCCGCCAATCCTGATGTGGTCTATATTCCCAACTACAACCCAACCGTGGTTTACGGGAACTGGGCCAATACTGCGTATCCGCCGGTTTATCTGCCACCACCAGCCGGAGAACCGTTTATTGACAGCTTTGTGCGCGGATTCGGCTATAGCATGGGTGTTGCTACCACGTACGCACTATTCAGCAGCATCGACTGGGACGACGACGATCATGACCATCATCATCATGACGATGATGATTATCATCACCACGATGGCGGTCATCGTGACGGTAATGGCTGGCAACACAACGGCGACAACATCAATATCGACGTCAACAATTTCAACCGTATCACCGGTGAGCATCTTACTGATAAGAATATGGCATGGCGGCACAATCCAAACTACCGTAATGGTGTGCCCTATCATGATCAGGATATGGCAAAGCGGTTTCATCAAACCGATGTCAACGGCGGAATGAGCGCCACGCAGCTACCTGCTCCAACACGCGACAGCCAGCGTCAGGCGGCAGCAAGTCAGTTTCAGCAACGAACACACGCCGCCCCCGTCATTACACGAGATACCCAACGTCAGGCAGCGGCACAGCGGTTTAATGAAGCTGAAAACTATGGGAGCTATGACGACTTCCGCGACTTCAGCCGTCGCCAACCACTGACCCAGCAACAAAAGGACGCCGCTCGTCAGCGTTATCAGTCGGCCTCGCCTGAGCAGCGCCAGGCAGTCCGCGAGAAAATGCAGACTAACCCACAGATCCAGCAGCGAAGAGACGCAGCGCGTGAGCGTATTCAGTCCGCCTCGCCTGAGCAGCGCCAGGCAGTCCGCGAGAAAATGCAGACTAACCCACAGATCCAGCAGCGAAGAGACGCAGCGCGTGAGCGTATTCAGTCAGCCTCGCCTGAGCAGCGCCAGGTGTTTAAGGAAAAAGTACAGCAGCGCCCACTGAACCAACAGCAACGTGATAACGCCCGCCAGCGTGTTCAATCAGCATCACCTGAACAACGTCAGGTTTTTCGGGAAAAAGTTCAGGAGAGCCGCCCACAACGTCTAAACGACAGTAACCATACTGTCAGGCTGAATAACGAGCAACGGTCAGCAGTACGCGAACGTCTCTCTGAGCGCGGAGCAAGGCGACAGGAAAGGTAAATTGCAGACGTAAAAAAAGCGGCGTGGTTAGCCGCTTTTTTAATTGCCGGATGTTCCGGCAAACGAACAATTACTTCTTCTTCGCTTTCGGGTTCGGCAGGTCGGTAATGCTACCTTCGAACACTTCTGCCGCCAGGCCCACAGACTCGTGCAGAGTCGGGTGCGCGTGGATGGTCAGTGCGATGTCTTCAGCATCACAACCCATTTCGATTGCCAGGCCGATTTCACCCAGCAGCTCGCCGCCGTTGGTACCGACAATCGCACCACCGATCACACGGTGAGATTCTTTGTCGAAAATCAGCTTGGTCATACCGTCTGCGCAGTCGGAAGCGATAGCACGACCAGAAGCAGCCCACGGGAAGGTGGCGGTTTCATAGCTGATGCCTTTCTCTTTCGCTTCTTTCTCAGTCAGACCTACCCATGCAACTTCTGGTTCGGTATAGGCGATGGACGGGATAACTTTCGGATCGAAGTAGTGTTTCTTACCGGCGATAACTTCAGCGGCAACGTGACCTTCGTGAACACCTTTGTGTGCCAGCATCGGCTGACCGACGATATCGCCGATAGCAAAGATGTGCGGTACGTTGGTACGCAGCTGTTTGTCAACGCGGATGAAACCACGGTCGTCCACTTCCACGCCAGCTTTGCCTGCGTCGAGGTTTTTACCGTTCGGCACACGACCAATCGCTACCAGCACGGCGTCGTAACGCTGCGGTTCAGCGGGTGCTTTTTTGCCTTCCATCGTCACATAAATACCGTCTTCTTTCGCTTCAACGGCGGTAACTTTGGTTTCCAGCATCAGGTTGAATTTCTTGCTGATACGCTTGGTGAAGACTTTAACGATGTCTTTGTCAGCTGCCGGGATAACCTGGTCGAACATTTCAACCACGTCAATCTGTGAACCCAGCGCGTGGTATACGGTGCCCATTTCCAGACCGATGATACCGCCACCCATTACCAGCAGGCGTTCTGGTACTTCTTTCAGTTCCAGCGCGTCAGTGGAGTCCCAGATACGCGGATCTTCATGCGGAATAAACGGCAGTTGGATCGGGCGAGAACCCGCTGCAATGATCGCATTGTCGAAGTTGATCACGGTTTTGCCGTTCTCACCTTCAACTTCCAGGGTGTTAGCCCCGGTGAATTTACCCAGACCGTTGACCACTTTGACTTTGCGGCCTTTCGCCATACCAGCCAGACCACCGGTCAGCTGATTGATCACTTTCTCTTTCCAGGTACGAATCTTGTCAATATCGGTTTTCGGTTCGCCGAAGACGATACCGTGTTCAGCCAGCGCTTTGGCTTCTTCGATAACTTTTGCTACGTGCAGCAGTGCTTTAGAAGGGATACAGCCGACGTTCAGGCAAACACCGCCAAGGGTGTTGTAACGTTCTACGATTACGGTTTCCAGACCTAAATCAGCGCAACGGAAGGCAGCGGAGTAACCTGCGGGGCCTGCCCCAAGTACCACGACCTGAGTTTTGATTTCAGTACTCATCATGACCTCTATATATTTATCTCCGGCGGTCATACCCGTCGTCTTTCAGGCCGCAGCGGCGTTAGCTTCACGCCCTCACCCCAGTCACTTACTTATGTAAGCTCCTGGGGATTCTGGCGCTTGCTACCTTGCTGCACCCAGAAATCCATAGGGTATGTGAAGTAATACCCTAACCACCACCGGGTCGTTCTATCCGTCGGTATTTTACAAAATTGTTAACAATTTTTAAACAACAAACGGCAACCGATTTGTCTATTCGCTAATAACCTCAATACATTCATGAGATTACCAGAAAAAAGCCGGCCGTTGGGCCGGCTCTTTTACTTACATCACCAGACGGCGAATGTCAGACAGCGTGTTGTTAATGATGGTAATGAAACGGGCACCATCAGCACCGTCGATCACGCGGTGGTCGAAGGAGAGAGAAATCGGCAGCATCAGACGCGGCACGAACTCTTTACCATTCCACACCGGCTCCATCGCGGACTTGGAAACGCCGAGGATAGCCACTTCCGGCGCGTTCACAATCGGCGCGAAGTGGGTAGTACCCAGGCCGCCGATGCTGGAGATGGTGAAGCAACCGCCCTGCATTTCGCCCGCAGTCAGCTTACCGTCACGCGCTTTCTTAGAAATAGTCATCAGCTCGCGAGACAGCTCGATGATGCCTTTCTTGTTGACGTCTTTGAATACCGGAACAACCAGACCGTTCGGGGTATCCACCGCCACACCGATGTTGATGTATTTCTTCAGGGTCAGACGCTGACCGTCTTCCGACAACGAACTGTTGAAGCGAGGCATCTGCTCAAGAGCTGCAGCAACGGCTTTCATGATGAAGACAACCGGGGTGATCTTCACATCCAGCTTACGTTTCGCCGCTTCTTCGTTCTGCTGTTTACGGAACGCTTCCAGCTCGGTGATATCGGTTTTGTCGAAGTGAGTAACATGCGGGATCATCACCCAGTTACGGCTCAGGTTCGCACCAGAAATTTTCTGGATACGGCCCAGTTCCACTTCTTCGATTTCACCAAACTTGCTGAAGTCCACCTTCGGCCACGGCAGCATGCCTGGGATACCGCCGCCAGTCGCCGCCGGAGCTGCTTCTGCACGTTTGATAGCTTCTTTCACGTAAGCCTGAACGTCTTCGCGCAGGATACGACCTTTACGGCCAGTGCCCTTCACTTTCGCCAGGTTAACGCCAAACTCGCGTGCCAGACGGCGGATCAGCGGAGTCGCGTGAACGTAAGCGTCGTTTTCTGCAAATTCAGATTTGCCTTCCGCTTTCGCAGCCGGTGCTGCTGCCGGAGCTTCAGCTTTTGCTGCCGGAGCCGGCGCTGCCGCTTCCTGTTTCGCAGGAGCTGCCGCAGGCGCTGCGCCTTCAACTTCGAAGATCATAATCAGCGAGCCAGTTTTCACTTTATCGCCAACGTTGACTTTCAGTTCCTTCACGACGCCTGCAAACGGAGCCGGAACTTCCATAGAAGCTTTGTCGCCTTCTACGGTAATCAGTGACTGTTCAGCGGCAACTTTGTCGCCCACTTTCACCATCACTTCGGTCACTTCAACTTCGTCACCGCCGATATCCGGAACGTTAACTTCTTTCACGCCAGCCGCTGGTGCAGGGGCCGCTGCCGGAGCCGCTTCCTGTTTAGCCGCCGGAGCTGCCGCGCCTGCTTCACCCGCGACTTCGAAGACCATAATCAGCGAACCGGTAGACACTTTGTCACCCACGTTCACTTTGATCTCTTTCACGGTGCCAGCA